>MIAA01000020.1:5861-14131 GCA_001830425.1 Rhodospirillales bacterium RIFCSPLOWO2_02_FULL_58_16 | reverse complement strand
TCCTTCTTGTTCTTGTAAACGAGTTCAAAGCCCAGCCTTTTCGCCAGTTCGGGCCATACGTCGCCTTGACACCTCGCCTCGCCCAGCGGCTTGACAAGAGGCTGACGGATGGAGAATTCGGCAATCTGGTTAGCCGACACCATGTCTTCCCAGTCCCACCTTTCCAGATAGGTGACATCTGGCAGAATGAGGTCAGCGAACTGCGATGACTCGTCATAAACAATGGTTGAGGTGATCAGGAAGGGCATAAGGCTCTCGTCCTGCAAGATCGACTGGAGACCCTTGTTGTCGCCGTTGACGAAACCCGGATTATAGCAGCTCCACCAGTAGACCACGGGCCGACCGGCCTTGCCGTCCTTGATCATCGGCAGAACCTGATGGCCGACGCCGTGCGTCGGGTAGGCCGCTTCGCCGGGGAAGCCGTCGGTAATCGGCAATCCCTTTTGCACCTCGGCCTTCTTCGACGAGGGATACTTCCACCCGGCGCCGACGCCCATGACCCGGCCGCCGGCCCGATCCAGGTTGTTGGTGATGGCGGAAAGCAACATCGCCGCCCGTTCCTGGTCGGCGCCGTGATAGTGCTTGACGGTGCCGCGATAGGTGACCAGACAGGCCGACTTGGCCTTGGCGAAGCCCTGGGCGATTGCCCTGATTTTCGCCGCCGGAACGCCGCTGAGCTTTTCGGCGAATTCGGGCGTATACTTCGCAACCTGCTCCTTGACGGCCTTGATCTTGTCGTCCGTCGAAGCCTTGTGGTCGGCGCTCACCCGCATGAACTTGAAGTGGTCTTTCTTGAACAGGCCTTCGTTCATGATGACGTTGCACATGGCCAGCATAACCAGACCGTCATGGCCGACATTGATCGGAATCCACTCGGTTGCCTTAGCGGCGGTATTGGTAAGCCGCACATCGAAGGTATAGAGCGGAACCTTGCGATCAACCATCGCCCGAATCAGACGCTGCGAGGTCGGGATATGGTTAGTGTGGCACTCGAAGTTGTTGGAGCCGAACATGACCACATAGTCGGTCTTGTCGTAGTCCCAGTTGTCGTACATGCCGCCCCACAAGCTCTCCTGACCCACCCATTTGGATGCCTCGCACACCGAGGTATGAGTGCCGATGGTCTTGGTGCCGTAGGCGTTCATGAAATCGTACATGGTTTTCGCCTGAGACGCCTTGTGGCGGCCATAATGATACATGAACAACTCGGGCGTGCCGGCGTCGCGGAGCGGTTTGAGCTTGGATGCAACGAGATCCAGAGCAGCATCCCAGGTAATCCTTTTCCACTTGTGCTCGCCGCGCTTGCCGACGCGCTGCAACGGATGAAGGATGCGATCCGGGAAGTAGACCTGGTTGACGCCGGCCTGTCCCCTGGCGCACAGCTTGCCGAGGGTTCTAATGGAGTCAGGATGGCCCTCCAGCTTCATCAGCCGTCCGTCTTCGACATAACCCATTATGGAGTCGCGGGTAACGCATTGCCAGCAAGTCGATGGAACCGCCTTGCGTTCCTTCCCCGTCGCCGGAGAGAAATCGCGGCCCCCGCCTTGAAGCTTGACGGTCCCGGCCAACGCATTTTGACCGCCCCCGGCGCCCGCCGCCAAAGCGGCGCCGCCGGCCGCAGCCAATGTCATAAAATTACGACGATTAAACTTTTTCATTTTGTAATCCTCCTTGTCAATCAGCCGGGCCTTAGGGCATCTGGTCAATAAAGTGATCCAATTTCTTGGGTTCACGTTTTTTGTAGATGATGTTCATGACCTTGTTCGGGTCGATGTAGAACACGTTCGGCCTTGTTCCTTCGTCCGGCAGAAGGACATTTTTCTCGGCTCCGTGCTCCTTGATGAGCTTGGAAACCTCGCTGTCGGGATCGTTAAGATCGCCCCAGATTCTCGCCCGGCCCTGACAGGTATTGACGCAGGCGGGATCAATGCCGTTATCAATGCGATGATTGCAGCCGGTGCACTTGGTGATGGATTGCTCCTCCGGTTTCATCCCCGCCTTGACGAAGGGGTCGAACGAACGGACGCCGTAGGGGCAGGCTTCGATGCACTTGCCGCAGCCGATGCACTGTTTGTCATCGACCAGGATCAAGCCGTCGGGACGCTTGTAGGTGCCGCCGCTGCGATAGCTGATCTCCTTCCCGTCGGGCGTCGTGTATTTCCGACGCTCGCCCGGATACTGCGGGCAAGCCTTGACGCAGGGCGGAATGCCGTCCGTTTCGTTGCCCTCGCAGTGATTGCACATGAGGGGCAGGAAGTCCTTCTTGGTATTCGGGAATGTCCCCCATGTTTTTTCCTGGACGACGGTCCTGAAATGACCGAGAGCGACGTTGTTCTCGGACTTGCACGCCACGGTGCAGGCCCTGCAACCGATACACCGGCGCAGGTCCATGACCATTCCCCATCGCGGGGCCTTGGCCTCGGCGGCCTCCGCCTTTTTTATCGGCGCGGCGAGAGCCGCCGCTCCTCCGGCCACAGCCAAGCCGGCGCCGCTCAGCATCTTGCGCCGACTGATCTTCATTTTCTTTATTTCAGTCATTTCAAAACCCTCCTGATCATAACTTTCTCCTCCCGTATTATTGAGTAAGACTGATAGCGTCCTCAAATTTGCCGATAGCTTCGTCCAGAATCATAACCGAGTATTTCTTGTTGTGAACTCCGTTGCCGATACGCACGATATTCAACAGCTCTTTCCCCTCAACCAACGTTGCCCTTGCCTTGTCCGCATCAGAGCCTTCCTTGACTTCGCTCAACGCCTTAACCGCTTCTTCTTCCACTTTCTCCGCAGCATCGACTTCTTTTATGAACAATTGCTTCCAGTCCTTGAGCATGTTGGCGTGCTCAGGCGTATGACAGCCGACGCAAGGCTCTCCCGTCGAGGCTTTGACGGAGTGGCCCCTGATTTCTACGGTTTTTTGGTGACAGGCCATGCAGTTGGCGTTGACTGCGCCCATGAACTGCGGCGGACCCGATAGGCCTTTACTGACGGGCGCTCCGGAGAGCAATAGTTTTTGATACTTGTGCTGATCGTCATGGCATAACGTGCAGGCGGTGCGTTCGGGTTCCAGATAATCGACCGGCTTTTTGTGTTCGATCGGGTCATGGCAATCAAAGCAATTCGCCCGCTGGGGGCCGACATGCTTCTCATGCATCAGTTTTTTCTCATTTACCTTGGTAAGCAACTCCGCCGTTTTGTTGTGACAATTAAGACAGCCTTCCGTCCTGACATCGCCCGCCCCCTTGATGATCTCAAAATGGCAGCTTTCGCAAGTAACCTTGGCTTGCTCCATGGTCTGATGGGTGATCGGCGTCTTGTTGGGATCGGCGCCCGCCTCCAACTGACGCTGCAATGATTTGGTCGGAATTGTGTGACACAACGAGCATTTGTTGCGGCCTTCGTTCAGCCTGAGCTTGATGGGCTGGGCTTTAACATCGGTCGGCTTCCCGATTTTGAAATGACACAGGAAACAGATTTCCTTGGGAGTCTCGAAGTGCTTGTCAACGGAACGTTTTACATGGCAACCGTCACAGTGAATTTCCTGACCTTCAATCGCCTTTTCAAAGTGGGGCCGGTGCTTGAATTTGATCCTGTCCGTATAACTGATTTCTTTGTCCAGAATCTTCTCTTTGGAGTGACACCCCGACCGCAAACAGGCGGCGTCCGCTATTTTTGCGCCGACCGGTATGGGCGCCTTGGAATCAACGAGGTAAGCCGCCAGATGCCTCAAGCCGATAAACTTCGCCTTCAGCGAGTTCTCCTCGCCGGGAGCAAAATGACATTGCAGGCATGTCGCCTGCGCGTGATCGGAATTTTTTAGGGCGAAATGCTTGTCGGTTTTCCACGCATTCCACTGCTCGTTCATCGTATGGCAATTTGTGCCGCAGAATGAAGGCCGGGACATGTAGGACGACGCGCCCCAGGACACCCCTCCGACAACTACGACCAGGACGACCAAAGCTAGGCCAACCGTTTTCCAGCCGAATGAGAAGTTAACGTTCAACGACCTTCCCCTCCCCCTCTTACGCCTGGAACATCAAATAGTACGAAAGCGCACTGTAATAATAGCACCATCCATGAATGTAACAAGCAAAAAAATACGGACCTCAATCCGGCCAGCGTTTATGCAGCCATAGCCATTGTTCCGGCCTTTCGCGCACCCATTCCTCAAGGCAGGCGTTGACCTTGGTCATGATGGCGGCGATGTCGGCCCGGCGGTCGCCGCTGTCGGGCAGGTCTATCGGCGGAAAGTGAGTTATCCTGAAGCGGGCGCCGCCCAAGCGTTCGGCGCGAACGGGAACCACCGGGCAGTTGAACTTCAAGGCGAACTGGGCCAGCGCCGGGGCGGTCATGGCGTCGCGGCCGAAGAAAGGGGCGGCGACGCCGTCGTTCATTTTCTGATCAACCAGAATGCCCAGGTGGCCGCCGGCCTTGAGCAGCCTCAACGCCTGCCTTGCGCCCGGCGCCCCCTTGGGGATCAACTCGCCGACGCCGGGGCGACGCTGCCGGAACAAAGCCTCCACCAGCCGGTTGTTGGGAGCGCGATAGATCAGGTGGATGGGAAGGCCCCGCCGCTCGACGCTGAGAGCCGGCACCTCCCAGTTGGCCAGATGACCGGCGAAAAAGATGCCCGGCTTGCCGTCTTGCCTGAGGGCGTCAATGATCTCGGCCCCCACCACTTCCACATGATCGCCGGCGCCGCCGCCGTACATGCGAAGGCGGTGCAGAAAGGGAAACTCGAAAGCGGTGCGCCCGATATTCTCCCACATGGCGGGAATGATGGCCTCGATCTCAGCGTCGTTTTTCTCGGGGAAGGCGCGCCTGAGATTGCGCCGGGCCGTCGCCGTAACTTTCAGGCGGGGACCGATGGCCCGCCCGAGCAAGCCCCCCAACGCCGACGCCAGGTCCAACGGCAGCAGCTTGAGCAAGCCGAAGGCGGCATAAGAGGCCAATGCCTCAATCGGGTGGAGCAGACGCTTGCGAAGCGTTCTCTCAATTCGGCTTATATCGGCCATTGATTACCAGAGGTTCAAGAACAGACGCCAAAGCCGTTTGGTCGTCCCATTCCATGCTGATTGTCAATACCTCAATGCCCTCGCGCATCTCCGGCGACAGGCGAACGGCGTCCTTGGCGGTGGTTGCCAGGATCGAGCCGGTCTCGCGGGCGCGCGCCTTAAGGCGCTGAATGTCCTCGGCCTCGTAGGGGTAGTGGTCGGGAAAGGGATGACAGGCAACCAGACGGCAACCGGCGGCGCGAAGGGTGTCGAAAAACTTGTCGGGCATGCCGATGCCGGCGAAGGCGACCACGTCCTTACCGTTAAGACCGGCGGCTTCGGGACCGGGCTTGACGCGGGCGCGAAGCAGCGGAAGGCTTGTTCCCACCTGTTCCCGCACTCCGTTTTTATCATCGCCGATCAGCACCAGGGCGTCGGCGCGGGCCAGTCCCGACGCCAAAGATTCACGCAAGGGACCGGCGGGAATCACGCGACCGTTGCCCAGGCCGTAGCCGCCGTCGATAACCAGCAGGGAAACATCCTTGAACAAACCGGGGTTCTGGAAACCGTCGTCCATGATGATGACCCCGGCCCCGGCGGCCGCCGCCAGACGGGCGCCTATCGCACGATCGGCGGAAACCCAGGTCGGGGCCGAACGGGCCAGCAGCAGCGCCTCATCGCCTACGTCTTTAATGCTGTGACGGTCGGCATCGACGCGCAACGGCTGCGGGGCGCCGCCGCCATGCCCACGAGTAAGGAAATGAATGTTGACCCCGAATTCAGCGAGATGCGCGCCCAGACTCAGCGACACTGGCGTTTTACCGGCGCCGCCGGCTACCAGATTGCCGACGCACAGCACCGGGACCGGCGCTTTCCATGGCTTGACGGCGGCATAGCGGACGCCCGCCGCCGCTCCGTAAGCCCACCCCAGCGGACGGAGCAGGGTTGACCGAAGGCTGCCGTCGCGTCTTGCCCAGAAGTCAGGCGCCCGCATGACGATCCTCCATCCTATCGAGAAACGGCGTCAGTTCCGCCATCACCAGATCAAGCACCCCGGTCCCGGCGCCGGCAAAGGCCATGGCGGCTTGTGACAGGATAATCCGCTCGTTCCCGCTGCCCAGCAGCTTTTCGACCTGCGCCGCCAGTTCCGCTTCGTCGGCCGCCTCGACCGAGCCTCCCGCTTGCTTGAGGGAGCGGGCGATTTCATCGAAATTAGCCATGTGGGGGCCATGAATTACGGCGCAATTCAGCCGCGCCGCTTCCAGCGGGTTCTGTCCGCCGGAAGGGGTCATCGACTTGCCGATGAACACCACATCGCACAAACGGTAAAATAATCCCAACTCGCCGAGAGTGTCGGCGACGTAGATATCAATGTCCTTGTTTATCTCATCAAGCCGGGAACGCAGGGCGACCGTAAATCCGGCGGCGCGTAACGCCTCGGCGATCTCCCCTCCCCTTTGCGGATGACGCGGCGCGATTATGCTCAACAGATCAGGGCATCGGCTTTTCAGTTTTCCGTGGACGCGACCGACGATTTCCTCTTCGCCGGGATGAGTGCTCGCCGCCAGCCAGCGGGGACGACCCTTTATGACCGCTTCCATGCGCGACAACTCGGCCTCGTCGACGGGCAGAGGAGACGCCGCGAACTTGATATTGCCCAGGCACTTGGCCGTCCCGGCGCCGAGAGATAACAGACGACCAACGTCATCCTCGGTCTGCCCCAGGCACAGGGTGAACGAGGAAAGCAGCCTGTTGATCAGGCTCTTGCCGCGCTGCCATCCGATGTAGGAACGTGGCGATATCCGCCCGTTGATCAATATCATGGGAATGCCGCGACCCGCCGTCCCGCTGATCAGGTTGGGCCAGAATTCCGATTCCGCCCACAGCGCCAGATCGGGTCGCCAATGATCAAGAAAGCGGCGCACATAGCTCGGCCGGTCAACCGGGATATACTGATGGAAGGCGCCCTTGGGCAAACGTTCGATCATCAGCTTGGCCGAGGTCACGGTGCCGGTAGTCACCAGCACGCTCAGTCCCGGCTTGTACGCCGGCAGGCGCTCGATGAGCGGCAACATGGAAATAGATTCGCCGACGCTGGCGGCGTGCAGCCACACCAGCGGGCCGTCGGGACGCGGGCGTCCCGGCCGCCCCAGACGCTCGCCGAAGCGCGCCCGGTCTTCCTTGCCCAGCGCCTTGCGCCACGCCAGATAAAGACGGATCAGCGGCGCCCCCAGGATGGTCACGACTCTGTACGCCCGCAACATCATGACGCCGTCTCCACGGCAGGCTCGACAGGGACACGCCCGCTCAGAATATCGGCTTCGGCAGTGACGGCGTTAAGAGCGTCCTCCACCCTTTGGCGGGCTTCTTCCACGGCGCCGTCGTCGGCGTCGCGGGGGACCAGGACGGGTTCCCCCCATACCATGACGCCCCGCGCCGAAGGAAAGGCGACAAGGAAACGGTCCCAGGAGGAAACGACCTTGCCGCGAGTAACGCCGAAGGCGACGGGAATAATCGGAACGCCGGAAAGGCGGGCGAGGTTGATGATTCCGTTGCCGGCCCGCATCCTGGGGCCGCGTGGGCCGTCGGGCGCAACGGCTACGCAGTCGCCGCTCCTGATGACCTGAAGCAGGGCGCGTAATGCCTTGGAGCCGCCTCGCGTCGATGATCCGGCCACCGATTTGATGCCGAGGCGGGCCATGGCGTCGGCGCCCAGTTGACCGTCGGCATGTTCGGAAACCAGCATGTAAATATTCGCCTTATGGTTCCAGCAATAGGGCATCATCAGCATACGGCCATGCCAGAAGGCAAGAATGAAGGGCTTGTTCCCGTCCCACAGCTGCCTGGGAATCTCGCCGCGCACCACCGACCAACGACTGCCGGCGTAAGCCAGCCGGATGTACAGAGCGGCCAGGCGGCTTATCAACAGACGCACTACCCGGTTACGCAGGATTTTCTTGGACAACTTCACGATTCAGCCATCCATGGCCGAGGCCTGCTCCGGGGATGAATCATTCCCGATGAACTGCGAGTCATGGAGGTGCGCGTAAGCGCCCCCCGCCGCCAGCAATTCATTATGACTTCCTGATTCCACCACTTTCCCGTTTTCAATCACATAGATAACGTCGGCGTCAACAACCGTAGACAGACGATGGGCGATTACCAGCGTGGTGCGCCCCTTCATCAGCCGATGAAGCGCCGCCTGAACCTGACGTTCGGACTCGGTGTCCAGCGCCGAGGTCGCCTCGTCCAGCAGCAGGATCGGGGCATTCTTGAGCA
>MIAA01000020.1:0-5851 GCA_001830425.1 Rhodospirillales bacterium RIFCSPLOWO2_02_FULL_58_16 | reverse complement strand
GATGGCCAGCCTCTGGCGCTGACCGCCGGAGAGCTTGATGCCGTGCTCGCCGACGATGGTGTCATAGCCCTTCGGCATTTCGCTGATAAAGCCGTGAGCGGCGGCGTTCTCGGCGGCGGCGATAATGTCTTCCTCGCTCGCCCCGGCGCGACCGTAGGCAATGTTAGCCCTGATCGTATCATCAAACAGGGTGATCTCCTGACTTACCAGGGCGATGTTGGCGTACAGGGAAGCGAAGGTGATGTCGCGCACGTCAATGCCGTCGATGGAGACGCTTCCGGAATCGATGTCGTAAAATCGCGGGATCAGATTAAGCAGTGTCGATTTGCCGACTCCCGACGGCCCGACCAGCGCCGCCGTCTTGCCGGCGGACACTTCCAGGGTGACGCCGTTAATGACCGGCTTGCCGGCGGTATATGAAAAATGAACGTCTCTGATCGACACTCTGCCCTCGGCCGCCGCCAGATTGACGGCGCCGGGTTTTTCACTGAATTTCGGCGGCATATCGAGAACGTCGAACATGCGCTGGGTTCCGGCCAACCCTTCCTGAAGGGCGGAATTCAGATTAGCCAGCCGTTTCATCGGCTCATACGCCAACAGCAGCGCCGTGACAAAAGAAAAGAACGAACCGGCGTCGATCTGCTGCTCGATCACCTTGTAGCCGCCGTAGATGATAACGATAGCCACCGCCGAACCGCCGAGAGTCTCCATGATCGGGCTGGACAGGGCGCGGGTGCGGGCGGCCTTGTATGACAAGCCGCGTATCTTATCGACGATGGCGGCGATGCGGCCTTTCTCGTACTCCTCCATATTGTAGGCCTTGACCACCCTAATGCCCTGAAAGGTCTGCTCCAGCAGGGTCAGGAACTGGCCCATTTCGACCTGGGTGTTGGCCGTCACCTTGCGCACCCGCTTGCCCAGACGGACAATGGGGTAGATGGCCACGGGAAAAATAAAGAAGGAAATCGAGGCCAGTTCCGGGTCTTGCAGGAACATCACCAAAATCAACCCGATAAGGGACAGCAAGTCCTTGCCGAGAGCGGTCAAGGCGTTGGCCACCGCCACCTTCATCAGATTGATGTCGTTGGTGAATCGGGAAAGCAGTTTTCCCGTGGCGTTGGCGTGAAAGAAGCTGATGTCCATCCGCAACAAGTGAGCATAAAGGCGGCTCTGGCTGTCGGCGATGACCCGATAGCCGACATAACTGACTAATGCCGACTGTCCGAAATTGGCCAGCCCCTTAACGGCGAAAGTGCCGAAAACGGCGCCGCCGACCAGCCACAACATATCGCGTTTCTGGGCAAAAAAGACGTCATTGACCACGGGCTTCATCAGCCAGGCGGTCATGGCGGTAGCGGTCGCCATCACCGCCATGCACGCCACCGCCACCGCCAGCAGACCCAGATAGGGCCGGATGCTCTCGTTCAACAAGCGGCGCATCAAAACTATAGTGGATTGATGCCGTGTGTCTTTAATTTCGGCTGTATCGGTCAAGGTCAATTACAAAAACTGTTGGGGAGAAACGGAAGATAACACGAAGATGCGGCAATGGCTATCAGGAGCGCTATGTGGCTAATTCCGATTTCCATTGCCATGGAGAAACATGCTATAGTCCCAACCCGCACGGCAAGGTTTGAGAAAGGCATCAGCGTGGGACACGCGGCACTGAAGCAGCCGTCGCGCATGACGGTGGAGGAATTTCTGGCCTGGGACGGCGACGCCGACACCCGCTATGAGTTGGCAGGCGGCGAGGTTTTCGCCATGGCTCCGCCGTCGGTGGCTCATGGGGGCATAATCGTGAACCTAGCCATCAACGTCGGCACGAAACTTCGTCCGCCTTGCAAGGCCATAGCGGAAGTAGGCATTTGTCTGCCTGACCGGGACGACACCTTCTATCAGGCCGATCTGGCGGTCAGTTGCTCCCCAAGGACTCCCGGCGAGCATTATCTTGAAGCGCCTGTCGTCATCATCGAGGTGCTTTCCCCCGGCACAGCCGGCTTTGATCGTGGAACCAAGGTCCCCGATTACCGGACCATCCCGTCGGTGCGCGAGATCGCGCTGGCATCCTCGACGGAGATCAAGCTGGAGATATGGCATCGAACGCCTGACGGCTGGAAGGTGACGGATGTGGTGGACGAAAAGGCGATTATCTGCCTCGCCTCCATTGATGTCGAAATTCCGTTGTCGGCAATCTATGACGGCGTGGTGTTCGAGGCCGAAAAAACCGGCTGATGCGGACAGAGCGCTCTTAGGCCCCCGCCGTCATCAGGCCGTCGATGCGTAAGGTCGGGGCGTCAACGCCGTAGCGGAACTCCAGGTCGTCGGCGGCGGTAATATTGGCGAACATGTGGTTCAGATTGCCCGCCACCGTGACCTCGCTCACCGGGAAGGTAAGTTCGCCGTTTTCGATCCAGAAGCCTCCGGCGCCGCGACTGTAGTCGCCGGTAACCTGATTGATGCCGAAGCCGATCAGTTCGGTGACATAGAAGCCGCTTTTAATATCGGCCATCAGGTCTTTCGGGCAGACCGCCCCCGGCTCCAGGTACAGATTGGTGGCGGCCGGCGACGGCGGCGACGACGTTCCCCGGCTGGCGTTGCCGGTAGTGGTCATCCCCAGTTTTCTCGCCGAGTGCAAATCAAGAATCCACGAAACAAGCACGCCGTTTTCAACGATGTTGCGCCGGCCGCCAGCCACGCATTCGCCGTCAAACGGCCTGGAGCGCAAGCCCCGCCGACGATGGGGATCGTCGATGATGGTGATGTTTTCGGGAAAGATTCTTTCCCCCAGCCTGTTCTTGAGGAAAGAGGACCCCCGCGCAACCGCGACGCCGTTGACGGCTGATGACAAGTGGCTGAGGATGCTGCCGGAGACCCGTGGGTCATAGATGACCGGATAATGACCGGTTTTCACCTTGCGGGGATTGAGACGCTTTACCGCCTTTTCCCCCGCCGAGCGACCAATATCTTCCGGGCTTTTAAGGTCCTCGATGTGGACGGCGCCGGTGAAATCGTAGTCGCGCTCCATCCCGGTTCCCTCCCCGGCCAGCACCGAAACGCTGAGAGAATGACGGGTGCCGGCATACGTTCCGGCAAAGCCGTTGCCGGCGACGATGAAGATTGAACTGCGGCTACATTCGGCTTCGGCCCCCTCGGAATTGGTGACGCCGGGAACCGCCCTGGCGGCGTCCTCGGCGCGGGCCGCCATCTCCAGCAAATCCTCGGTGGAAAGTTCATCGGCATCGCACATATCGAGGTCGGGAAATTCGGTCGCCAGTTGCTCCGGCTCGGCCAGACCGCAGTGAGGGTCTTCCGGCACGGCGCGGGCCATGGCGATAGCCCGCTCCACCAATTCATTCAGAGCCTCGGGCGAGGCGTCGGAAGAGGAAACCATGGCCTGACGCTTGCCGACCAGCACCCGCAGCCCCAGATCGGCGCCCTCGGAGCGCCGGATATGCTCCGGTTTGCCCAGACGCCGGGCATGGGACATCGAAACGCCCTCGACGAACAGGGCGTCGCAGGAATCGGCCCCCGCTTTCAGCGTTTTCTCGATCAACCCGCCGAGCAGGGATAGTTTGTCAGTGGAAGAATTCATGTTGTCATGTCCCGATTTCCCGCGCTTTATGCAATTCAACCCCTCCTTGCCTCCCCTTGACCACGCCCCTTAAAATCACAAAGCGTTCATAGGTGCGGGTTGAACGTGCATCGGCGCGGTCTTGAATCGTTGTTCGGCCTGCCACACGTCATAGGAGCTTTGCTCCGCCAGCCATAGACGGGCTTCGCCGCCACGCTCCACGCCTAGCCATGCCTCAATACGCAAGGCCATTTCAGGCGAGATAGCGGCGCGGCCATTCAGCACACGGGAAAGCGTCACGCGGGACACGCCCAATTGTTGCGCGGCCTCGGTCACAGACAGCCCAAGCGCGGGCAGCACGTCGTCGCGCAGCGTCAGGCCGGGATGCGGTGGATTGTGCATGTGCGCCATTATCGGTTCTCCTTTTAGTGATAGTCCTGATAGTCCACTTTCACGGCATCCGCGCCCTCAAACATGAACGTCATGCGCCAATTGCCGCTGACCCTCACCGAGAAATGCCCCTTGAGTTCTCGCCCCTTCAGCGGATGCAAGCCCCAGCCCGGCAGGTTCATGCCTTGGACGTTGGTCGTTTCGTTCAGGCGTCGCAACATGGCGGCCAGTCGCGGAGCATGGGCGGCCTGAATACCGGCCACGCTCCCTTTCTCGAAAAAGGTTTTCAGGCCTTTATGCCGGAAAGTCTTAATCATGTATCATTGTATCGTATGACGCTACATACATCAATGCAAATCAACTCTCGCCACTCGCAAACGGGTCGCCGCCGTATATATTTTTCGATGAACCATATGACACCTCTCCTTCGGGATGACCCCATTCTAAAGGTGTCCGCAAAACCGGGGTTAGCTCAATAATGTCCCCGTATTGCTGTAATTGCGTAGAGTTTAGGGCCGAAAAACAACTTCAAATTCCAACTCTTCAAGCTTCCTCTGAACGGTAGCCTTGCCGCCATTGAACTCGCCGGCTAACAGTTGCGTACCTGTCTCATGAAACATCCCTGCCCCGACTATGGCTTTTGAATCGTAGAGCCTGCCATTAAATTTGAGAAAGTAGAATCGTGCTTCCCTAAATCCATATTTGGCAAGAAATGCCTCGCGACCGATTTTGTCGAACTCAGCGATTGCGTTTTCTATGGATGATCGGTTTCTCAAGTTAGAGAGCATGGATTTGACGATGCCATTCAGCCTAAATATTGGTAGTTAAAACGCCATAGTCTATGAGTCGTACTTTCGCGGCGGCAACGGCTCCGCCAGAAAATTGTTCCTGATATTTGAGAACCAAATATTCACCCGTTAGTTCGGCTAGGCCGTTCTTGGTCAGCAA
This sequence comes from Rhodospirillales bacterium RIFCSPLOWO2_02_FULL_58_16, assembly GCA_001830425.1. NCBI lineage: Bacteria > Pseudomonadati > Pseudomonadota > Alphaproteobacteria > Rhodospirillales > Rhodospirillales bacterium RIFCSPLOWO2_02_FULL_58_16. Next base: position 942 of record MIAA01000020.1, on the reverse strand, counting down.
TTTGAACCCCTCCGTCAGTGTTGACCCAGCAGCCCAATCCTCAAGACACTGGACCACACCTTTATTTTTCAGTTTTTGCCTCGTGCGACTGGCGCGTGTAGTCCGGCCATTCTTTTCGGTCAATAGCTCCTCATATGCCACAAGCATCTTATAAAAATCACGGTGGAGAGGATCGGTCTGATTCATCCCTTCGAGCGCACAAAGACGCCGGAACGCTTCCCACCACACGTCATCACGGCCCAAACGCTTGGCATTCGCCATGAGGTTACGCAGGGCCTTCTTGTCGGTGTATTCCTCAATCGGCTTAACCATATTCGTTTACATGTCCGGATTTTTTAAGTGAGTCTAAAAACGAGTAAACATACCTAACTCTCTGTTCAAAGTCTTGATCAAGACCGTCTTCACGATTATGCGTCCAATTTTCCGTCAAGAAATGCCTTGGCACATTCATAATGCCAGTTGGTCCTCGTCGTCGTAACAAATTTCTTTAACAGGCAGCCGGGTGCATTCGGCAGCTTTTGGGAATTGTAATAAATTGTTCTTTTCCCCGGATGTACTCGGGTAAGAGCACAAAACAACGGCAGATAATCCTTTCCGCCGAAGAACAAGATTTGCTCATTAGTGTGATCAGGCAACATGCAAAAATCGCGATAATTATCAGTTCTTTTTCTTCGCTTAAATTGATCGGCGCTTGGGCTGAAAGTGATGTCGTAACAGGGGATCAGAAAGGCTGCGTTAATCAAGCCCCATCCTGCCGAAAGAATATAGGTATTTTGTACGCCGCACTGATTAACAAACCGCCGATAAATGACGTTCTCGTAAAGCTCAAATACCGGGGGGATAGGCCCAATGGGTTTCGTTCAGGCGACGTGAGCTGGTCCTGAAAAATCGGACAGGGTGTTAAGGTGTATTCCACCGGATAAAGGAGGAATACAAAATGAC
>MIAA01000019.1 GCA_001830425.1 Rhodospirillales bacterium RIFCSPLOWO2_02_FULL_58_16 | reverse complement strand
CGGGGGTCGGCCAGCCGTTCCGGGTGGGGCATCATGCCGAGCACGGTGCGGCCTTGATTAAAGATGCCGGCGATATTGCCTCGCGAGCCGTTGGGATTGGCGTCTTTGCCGACTTCGCCTTCGGGGGTGCAATAGCGGAACGCCACCTGTCCCTCGCCCTCGATGCGCTCCAGCGCGGCGTCGTCGGCGAAGTAATTGCCGTCGTGATGGGCGATGGGAATGCGGATGGTCCGGCCCGGCTCGTATTTTCGGGTAAACGGCGTATCGGCGCTTTCAACCCTCAAATGAACGTCCTTGCAGATGTACTTAAGGTCGGCGTTGCGCATCAGCGCTCCGGGAAGCAACCCGGCCTCGGTGAGAATCTGAAAGCCGTTGCAGATGCCCAGCACATGAACGCCTTTTTTGACCTTCGCCGTCACTGACCTCATGATCGGCGAGTGAGAAGCCATCGCGCCGCACCGCAGGTAATCGCCATAGGAAAAGCCGCCGGGAACGACGATCAGATCAACATCGGGCATTTCGCTGTCTTTATGCCAGACCATGAACGGCTCCTTGCCCATGGCCTGCCTCAATGAGACCCGCACGTCACGGTCACAATTTGATCCGGGAAAAACGATTACGGCGGCGCGCATGTTATGCCGATTTTCTGGCGGTAACCTCGGATGTATCGATCTTTACCCGGAAGGTATGATAGCCGTTGTTCTTTATATCTTTCTTCGCGGCAGCTTCATCGAAGCCGATTCGCGGACGGCCCGATTCGGAAAAGTTTTTAAAAAATTCCCATCGGCCCTTCTTGGGGCAGGCGGGAAGCAGCGTTTCGTCGTTCTTGTCCAGGGCGACATATAAGGTCGAATCATTTGAAGCGGCATAGACGAAGAAAGTCACCGGCGCGCCTCTCATCAACGGGCGCTTGTCCGGGCGGACTTCGACGGCGGCCACCCAATCCCTAGGCTCAGTGGGAGCGTCCTCGGCGATGCTTCTCTTTTGGCTACCCATGGCGGTTATTTTGACCTCAAGTCGAAAAGGTAACGTTGATAATATAGCACAGTTTCATCGCGAGTGGCGGGCCGGGCGGTGATTATTCTTCGTCGATCTCCGCGCATTGTATAGACGAAAAAAATCACCTGCTCATCAAGATAGCCGAGGGATTTCCACCGCAGCTCACTTTCGGAATGAGAATGATCTTCACTGTCGAGGCGTGGATACCTGAAAATTTTTGGAATGTCATAAAAGTCAATGCCATGCTTCGATAAATTGGTCCGCCGTTTCTTTTCATCCCACTCGAATCCGGACGGAGCCGTCAAGTCAGGTCTCCTCGGTCTCGATTTCGTAATTTTCGATAACGGTGTTGGCCAGCAGTTGCCGGCACATGGCGTCTATATCTTTGCCGGCCTTGTCGGGATCGGTTTCGTCCAGCTTGATTTCAAAGTATTTGCCCTGGCGCACGTCGCGCACGCCGGCGAAGCCCAGCGCCGCCAAGGCGTGATGAATAGCCCTGCCCTGGGGGTCGAGGACGCCGTTTTTCAAGGTGACGTGGATTCTGGCTTTCATCGTCTATTGCATGGCTTCGGGGCCACGGAAATCGAGCGGGCCGCTTTCAGGCAGGATGCCGAGGCGCCTCGCCACTTCCTGATAGGCTTCCTCGACGTTGCCGAGGTCGCGGCGAAAGCGATCCTTGTCCATTTTTTCACTGGTTCGGATATCCCACAGGCGGCAACTGTCGGGGCTGATCTCATCGGCCAGCACGATCCGCATTTGCTCGTCTTCCCACAGCCGGCCGAATTCGATCTTGAAGTCCACCAGACGGATGCCGACGCCGAGAAACAGGCCGGTCATGAAATCATTAATGCGCAGGGCCAGCGACATGATTTCATCAAGGTCGGAAGGCGTCGCCCAGCCGAAAGCGGTGATATGTTCCTCGGTGATCATCGGATCGTCGAGTTGATCGGACTTGTAATAGTATTCAACGATGGAGCGGGGCAGGAGCGCTCCTTCGGACATGCCGAAGCGCGTGGCCAGCGAACCGGCGACCACGTTGCGCACCACCACCTCGATAGGGATGATCTCCACCTCGCGGACGAGTTGCTCGCGCATGTTGAGACGGCGCACGAAGTGGGTGGGGATTCCGATCTCGCCCAGACAGACCATCAGATATTCGGAAATCCGGTTGTTGATGACGCCCTTGCCGGTGATGACGCCTTTTTTCTTGTTGTTGAAAGCGGTGGCGTCGTCCTTGAAGTGCTGCACCAGAGTGCCGGGTTCGGGGCCTTCAAACAGAACCTTGGCCTTGCCTTCATAAATTTGCCTGCGTTTGGCCATGGGGGTCTCCGGTAGGGGAAAGAGCATGATTGATGGAGTAAACTCATATAGCAGTTGTTTGTCGATAAAACAACGCCGTGAAATTCACATATGAGGGATTGATAAGCGACGGTCGTTTGCGTAAATTCACCGTTATGAACGGTTCCTATGCCGATACCATGCGCGAACGTGAGAAAAGCCATGAGGCGAAGTACAAGCTTGAAGAAGAGCTTCGCTTCAAGGCCGAGGCGCGGCGCAACAAGCTCCTTGGAATATGGGCCGCCGAGCGCATGGGAATGACCGGCGCCGAGACGGCGGCCTACGCCAAGGAGGTGGTCATCGTCGATCTGAATGAATCCGGCGTCGGCGACGTCGTCGGCAAGGTATTCAGAGACTTTGAAAAGCGGGGGGTCAAACTTACCGCCAATGACATACGGGTCGAACTGGATCGTCTTTATCCCATCGCTTTCAAGCAGATATCAACCGAGTATCCCGAAGCGCTTGACAAAGACCACGAGCGGGTCGGCGATTAATTACCGAATACCCGCCTGAAGATGGCATCCACGTTCCTGGTGTAGTGGGCCATATCGAACATGGATTCGATGGCTTTTGCGTCCAACAGGTCGGTCACCGTTGAGTCGGCCTTAAGCAGGCTCAGAAAATCGGCGTTTTCCTGCCATGCCTTCATGGCGCTGCGCTGGACGGCGGCGTAGGCGTCCTCGCGGCTCATGCCGGCCTGGGTCAAGGCCAGCAGCACTTGTTGCGAGTGAATCAGCCCGCCCAGTTGGTTCATATTCTTTTGCATGGCGTCGGGGTAGACCAGCAGCGTTTCCACCACCGTGGTCAACCGCGCCAAGGCGAAATCAAGGGTGATGGTGGCGTCGGGTCCGAACATGCGCTCGACGGAAGAGTGGGAAATATCGCGCTCGTGCCACAGCACCATATTTTCCAACGCCGGGGCCACGGCGGCGCGCACCACCCTGGACAATCCGGTCAGGTTCTCGCTGAGAACCGGGTTGCGCTTGTGGGGCATGGCCGAGGAGCCTTTTTGCCCCGGCGCAAAAAATTCTTCGACTTCGCGCACTTCGGTGCGTTGCAGGTGGCGGATTTCCGTAGCCAGCCGCTCCACCGAACCGGCGATAATGCCGAGGACGGCGAAGAATAAGGCGTGACGGTCACGCGGGATCACCTGGGTCGATACCGGCTCGGGCGTCAGTCCCATTTTTCCGGCCACATATTCTTCGACATAGGGATCAATGCCGGCGAAGGCGCCGACGGCGCCCGAAATAGCGCAGGTGGCGATTTCCGTCCGCGCCGCCCGCAGACGGTTCCGGTTGCGGTGGAACTCGGCGTAAAAGCCGGCCAGCTTGAGGCCGAAGGTGGTCGGCTCGGCATGGACGCCGTGGCTGCGGCCGATGCACGGCGTGTCCTTGAACTGATAGGCCCGCTTTTTCAAAGCCGCCAGCAATCCGTCGATGTCGGCCAGTAAAATATCGGCGGCCTCGGCCAGTTGCACCGCCAGACAGGTGTCCAGCACGTCCGATGAGGTCATTCCCTGGTGGACGAAGCGGGCCTCCTCGCCGACATGCTCCTTGAGACTGGTGAGGAAGGCGATGACATCGTGCTTGGTCTCGGCCTCGATTTCGTCGATGCGGGCCACATCGAAGCCGCCTCTCTCCCACACCGCCCTGGCGGCTTCCTTGGGGATTACGCCAAGCTCCGCCTGGGCGTCGCAGGCGTGGGCCTCGATCTCAAACCAGATGCGGAACTTGTTCTCAGGTTGCCAAACGGCGACCATTTGCGGACGGCTGTAGCGGGGAATCATAAACATCTCCGGGTTACGGCTTGATGATCGCCGATTATATTGACACAATGAGTCTTGGCCCTAAACAAAATCAGACGCGAGGTTAATCATGGCATCGTCAAGTTCCCAGTCAACGATCAAAACGGCGCATAAAAAGGCGCTGTTGGCGTCTTTGAGGGCTTTAAGAGCCTATGCTGTCGCCGACCTGTTGACGAAAAGAGCCAAAAAGACCGCCAAAAAAGCCAAGAAAGACAAAGCGTTGTCGGCAAAGGCTAAAAAAGTTAAGAGACTCGCCGATAAGGCTCAAGACCTGGCTCGATCACTTAATAAAAAGGCGATGAAAAATAATTTGGAAGTGAGAAAGCTTATTAATACGTCAAAAAAAGTATAATGGCCGGCCCGAACGGTTGCCCGGTTATTCCTGCCCTGCCTGACGCTTGACGCCCGCAGCGAATTTGTTACCATGTAATAACCGGTAACACTCATACGTTTATAGCCGCATGACCATGAGCCGCACCACCGCCACCCTCTCCATATCTCTGCCGCCTGAAATGGCGAAGGAGCTTACGCGCATCCAAAAGGCCGAGCACCGCACCCGTTCCGAACTCGTGCGCGAGGCGCTGCGCGTCTACATCAAGCAGGCGGATGACCGCGCTATCGCCGAAAGGATCGCCGCTCTACCGGAAGAAGAGGCAACCCCTGACGAACGCGAAGCCCTCAAGGAAGGAGGCGCCGACTTCCGCAACGGCCGGCATGTAACCCTCGACTCGCTGCGCCATGGCGGTCCCTGCGCTTTCCCCTCCTTACGAAGGGGGTAGGGAGAGGTTGCTGAAAAAACGTCTTTATCTGCGTTTATCAGTGTGCATCCGTAGTTAACTAGAATGAAAAAACCACGGATAAACACCGATGAACACGGATATAAAATTCAAAAACGGTGTTTCCCTGAGCCTATGCGTCGGGAGGTAAAAACACCCCTCCCGGCCTCCCCTTTGTAAGGGGAGAATTTTTTCCCTTCTTGCCGGAAAGGGGTTGCCCGATTATCCCGCCGTTTCCTCTCGCCTGATCCACCCTCCGCCCAGTACGCGGGCGCCGCTATAAATCACGCAGGCTTGACCGGGGGCGACGCCGGGTTGGGATTCGCCGAGGACCACTTCCGCCTTGCCGTTGCCGAGGCTGCGAACGACGGCGGCGGCGGCGGGGGTTGTCGAACGTAGTTTTACCGTAACCTTAACGGGGTCCATCGGCGGGTCGCCGTCGCCCAGCCAGTTGAGGTCTCTTATTGTCAGGCGGTCCAAAAGCAGCGCTTCTTTGGGGCCGACGACGACGGTAGCGGTCTCGGGGTCCAGACGGACTACATAAAGCGGACGTTTGCCGGCGATGCCGAGGCCCCGCCGCTGGCCTATGGTGTAATTGATTATGCCCCGGTGACGACCGATGACGGCGCCTTTTTGGTCGATAATAGGTCCCGGCCCGGAAGCGCCGGGGCGCAGTTTTTCCAACACCTCGGCGTAAGCGCCTTCCGGCACGAAACAGATGTCCTGGCTGTCGGGTTTGGCGGCGACGGGAAGAGCGAAGCGCCGCGCCAGCGCACGGGTCTCGTCTTTACTCATGGCGCCGAGGGGAAAATGCAGCTTTCGCATTTGACCGCGTGTGACGGTAAACAGAAAGTAGCTCTGGTCGCGGGCGACGTCGGCGCCGGCGTGAAGTTCGGAGCCGTTCACCAGACGCGCATAGTGGCCGGTAACCAGCGCGGCGGCGCCCAGTTCATCGGCCTTGCCCAGCAGGTCGATGAACTTGACCGTCTGGTTGCAGCGGATGCAGGGGTTGGGAGTCTCGCCGGCCAGATAGGCATCGGCAAAATCGTCGATTACCGCTTCCCGGAAGCGCTTCTCAAAGTTAAGCACATAATGGGGTATGCCGATGGCGTCGGCGACTCTCCCGGCGTCGGCGATATCGCGGCCGGCGCAACAGGAGCCGGGCCTTGAGATCGCCTCGCCATGGTCATAAAGCTGCATGGTGACGCCGATGACTTCATAGCCTTCCTCGACCAGCAGAGCCGCGCAAACCGACGAATCCACGCCGCCCGACATGGCGCAGACGACGCGGGCGCCGGTCGGCGGTTTGTTGCCGTCGGTGATTCCTAAAACCGTTGCCACCAGCCTTTACGCGGTTTTTCTACTTCCGCAGGGAGGGGAGTTTCATCGGTGTTGACTACATTGCCCGCAGCGGCTTCGCTGACGCTTTTTTCCTTTTCGGGCGTCTTCTCCCCCGGCTTCTCCTCCGGCATCGATATTACCTCGTCCTTTTCTCTCGCGCCGCCGCGCCGCCGCCGCGCCGGCTTTGATGCTTGTTCGGTCGCAGGTTGTTCGGTCACAGACAGTTTGGGTGTGTTTCTGCGACGGGAGGGTTTCCTGGGGGCCGGACCTTGCTCGTTGTCCGCAGTCGCCGCCCCGGTAATTTCAGAAGCCTCCTTTACGGTTTCCGGCTTGATAACGCCATCGGGGGTCACGATCATAACGGTTTCCGGCGGTTTTTCCAATAAGGCGACCTCAGCCGGGCCTTCCAGCAGAGCGTTTGGAGCGGGAATATTCCCGGCGACAGGCAGGACGGCGCCTTTATGCGCTTCCCCCGGCCTGCGCGAGCGACGGCGTCCGCCACGCCTGCCGCGCCTGCGGCGCTTGCCGCCGGTCGGACTCGCAACGCTTCCGGGGCCGCTCTCGTCGCCCGTTGTTTCGGCGACAGTTTTTTCGGCTGTGGGTTCACCGGCGGCGGATTCCGGGGGATTGGCGACGGCGCTTTGTTCTTCATCCGGGCGCTTGCGTCGCCGCCGGCGCGACGGCCGCCGCTCCTTGCCGCCGTCTTCCTTGCCGCCGTCTTCTTCTTTATTCGCGGGGACTTCGTTGTCGTCGTCGTCGGCAAACGGCGAGACGACGATTTTTTTAGCGGTCGTCGGGACGTTGGTTTTTATTCTCGTCTGTTCGATCCGGCACTCGGGCGGGATCAGCGTATCATCGCCGGCGAGAAGCACGACCATGTTGTTGCGGCTTTCGATATCAGCCAGGGAAGGGCGCTTGCGATTGAGAATATAGAGCGCCACCGCCGTTGACGTATGAACGAGAATCTCGGCGGCTCGTCCTTTGGCGCCTTCTTCCTCAATAGCGCGCAATACGAACAGCGCCGCCGAGTCGGTTGAGCGGCGCACGCCGCTTCCCTCGCAATAGGGACAAGGCTCGGAGCTGGTTTCGATGAGGCTCGGGCGCAGGCGCTGGCGGGAGAATTCGAGCAGACCGAAGGGACTGATGCGGCCCAACTGGATGCGGGCGCGGTCACTGCGCATGGCGTCCTTGAGGCGTCGTTCCACCTTGGTGTTATTGCGTGATACTTCCATGTCGATAAGGTCAATGACGATAAGCCCGGACAAGTCGCGCAGACGCACCTGATGGGCTATTTCGTCAACAGCCTCAAGGTTGGTCTTAAGCGCCGTTTCCTCAATATTGCGTTCCTTGGTGGAGCGCCCGGAGTTGACGTCAATGGCGACCAACGCCTCGGTCGGATTGATGACGATATAACCGCCTGACTTTAATTGGACGATGGGGTTATGGATGGTGTCCAGTTGACTTTCCACCTGGAAACGCTGAAGCATCGGCATGGAGGCGTCGGTATAAGGCTGAACCTTCTTGGCGTGGCTGGGGATCATCAGCTTCATAAAGTCCTTGGCGGCGCGGTAGCCTTCATCGCCGTCAACGATGATCTCCTTGATTTCGTTATTATAGAGGTCGCGCAAGGTGCGCTTGATCAGGTTTCCCTCCTCGTGGATGAGGGAAGGCGCATTTGATTTAAGCGTTAATTCGCGAATGGCGTCCCACAGTTTCAGCAGGCACTCATAGTCGCGCTTGATTTCGGCTTTGGAGTGATCGGCGCCGGCGGTGCGCACGATAACCGCCATGCCCTTGGGTATCCCCAATTCACCCAGAATGGATTTGAATTTTTCGCGCTCGGCCCCGCTGGAAATTTTGCGCGAGATGCCGCCGCCTCGCGCCGTATTGGGCATCAGCACGCAATAACGACCGGCCAGCGACAGATAAGTGGTCAGCGCCGCTCCTTTGCTGCCGCGCTCCTCTTTTACTACCTGCACCAGGAGAATTTGGTTGCGCTTGATGACTTCCTGAATTTTATACGAGCGCGATGAGGTCCGCGTGCGGCGAACCGCAACTTCTTCAGCGTCGTCGCCGCCGATGGTTTCCATTTCGCCGGACGGAAGTCCGCCGTCTGATTCATTGTCTTTATCTTTGTCGGCCTGTTCGGCGGCATCATGCTCGGCCACCAGGGCTTCCCTGTCGGCCACGGGAATCTGGTAGTAGTCGGGATGAATTTCATTAAAGGCGAGGAAGCCGTGGCGGTTGCCGCCGTAATCGACGAAGGCGGCCTGTAGGGACGGCTCTACCCTGACGACTTTCGATAGATAGATGTTTCCTTTAAGTTGTCTTTTGGCTTCTACCTCGACATCATAGTCTTCCAGAAGACCGCCGTTGAGGATAACCACCCGAGTCTCTTCCGGGTGGGTGGTGTCGATAAGCATTCTCTTGGTTGGCATTGAATTTCTGACTCCATTGCATCGCCGTCGCCCGAGACAGGAATCCGGGGGCGCGCGGCATGCTTGTTCGTGTAAGGTCGATGGCGTCTACGACCCATGCCGCCGCATGTAACTGCGGGGCGGGTAAGGGGTTCGTGCGCTCAACCGACATGGAAAAACCTCTTGTTCAGTTTTGTCATTCGCAAAAAGCCCGGCTCGAAAAAGCAAGCACGGGTGCGAACGCTCGGCGACTCCATCCTCATAAGCATCTTTGAACGACGCCTTTGTAATTTACGAATCAAGGAACGGACCCGTCGCGTCGTTAATATAAACGTAGGATTTTAGTTCGACAATAATCTTGTTGAGATAATTTGATTCGCCCGGGGAGTCGATATCCCTGTTTTTGTGATGGTTGATGGAATATATTAAGTGTTATGTAGTATCCCCAAGGAAGGGGCCTGCCTATATGTTGCGTTCTATGTACGCCAAATGGTGGATAGTTCTGATTCTGCCGGCGCTTGTTTTTTCAGGTGTCGCACCTCGGTATGTTCAGGCCGCTCAGGCCGTCGTCACCGATATGCGCGTCGGCGTACATGAAGGGAAGACCCGATTCGTTTTCGATTTGACCGACCGGGTGCGCTTCGGCGTCTTTACCCTGGCCGATCCCTACCGGGTGGTTATCGATCTGCCTGAGGTCGGCTGGCGGTTGCCGGCCCAGCCGTTGCCCAGCCATAAGGGACTATTGGATACGTTGCGTTACGGCCTGTTCAAGCAGGGAGTTTCGCGGGTAGTAATGGACGTCGCCGGGCCGGCGGCCATTGACGCCGCTTTTATGCTTGAGCCTTCGGCGACTCACGGCTTTCGCATCGTCGTCGATCTGGCCGCCACCAGTCGCGAGGCGTTTCTTGAAAGTACGCGGAGCGACGGCATCAAGGTTACCGCTTCGATGTCGGGCGGCGACGGCATGGGCCTGCTCTCCGTCCCCAGGGCGGATATCCCCGTCCCGACGGCGCAGCCCCCGATGACGCAGCCGATTGCGGCGATATCGCCGCCCCGTAAACCTGCGCGTCCCAGCCCCCGGCGGGTAATCGCCCTTGATCCCGGCCACGGCGGCGTTGATCCGGGGACTGTCGGCGTCAGCGGCGCCTACGAGAAGCAAATCACCCTGAGCGCGGCCCGCGAGATCAAACGCATGCTGGAATTGACCGGGCGTTTCAGCGTTGTGCTGACCCGCGACCGCGATATTTTCGTTCAGCTTCGCGACCGGGTGGCGATTGCCCGCGAGGCGGGGGCCGAACTGTTTGTCTCCATCCATGCCGACGCCATCAAGGACCGCAATATTCGCGGCCTTTCCGTCTACACTCTCTCCGAAACGGCATCGGACAAGGAGGCGGCGACGTTGGCCGACAAGGAAAACAAGGCCGACCTCATCGCCGGCATCAACCTCAACGGCAAGAGCGCCGATGTCACCAATATCCTCATCGAGTTGGCCCAGCGCGAGACGATGAATCAGTCGGCTCTGTTCGCCGCTGAGCTGGTCAAACAATTGAGCCGCCAGACCAAGTTGCTGCGCAACACCCATCGCTTCGCCGGCTTCGCCGTCCTCAAAGCTCCCGACGTTCCTTCGGTGCTGCTGGAACTGGGCTTTCTCTCCAACCAGCAGGAAGAGCGCGCCCTCAGAAGCAAGGAATACCGGGACAAACTGGCCGTCGCCCTGACCAACGCCGTGGAAAGCTACTTCACCGACGTCGAACAGGCGAGTCGACGGTAATGCTGGGTCATTTCAAATACTCCATCGCCTTCAGCGTGGCGTGTATGGGCGTCGCCTTTTGGTGGGGGACAAAAACCGCGCTCGGCGGTCCGGCGGCGCTCAGTCTGGTCGCCATGCTTGCGGTCATGGAGGTCAGCCTGTCTTTCGACAACGCGGTGGTCAACGCCGGCATATTGCGCAATATGGACGCAAAATGGCAGCAACTGTTTCTTACCGTCGGCATTCTGATCGCCGTGTTCGGGATGCGTCTGGTGTTCCCCATTCTGGTGGTCGCCATCGCCACCATGGAAACCGCGACTGACGGGTTTCTTGCCAATATGGTCGATGTCAGCATCCTGGCTCTTAACGATCCCGACGAATATGCCCGCCATCTCAGGGAAGCTCATACCGGCATCGCCGGCTTCGGCGGCATGTTCCTGTTGATGGTGTTCTTTACTTTCCTGTTTGATGTCAAAAGGGATCGTCATTGGTTGGGCGGAATCGAAAAATGGTTTGCCGGCCTCGGGCGGATTCGCTCTCTCAAGGCCGCCGCCGCCATTGCGGTGTTGCTGACGGCACAAGGACTGATGCCTCTGTCTGACGAGAATCGGCTGACGGTGCTTGTTTCCGGAGCCTCCGGCATCGCCTTGTTCGTCGTTATTCATGCCTTGGGCAATTTGTTTGATTCCAAGGAGGATGGCGATGAACTGATGAAGGCGGCATCGCGCAACGGCATCATGGGGTTCATTTATCTTGAGATACTGGATGCTTCATTTTCCTTCGACGGCGTGATCGGCGCCTTCGCCATCACCCGCGATGTCGTGATCATTATGCTGGGGCTGGCTATCGGCGCCATATTCGTGCGCTCGCTTACCGTCTTCCTGCTGCGCAAGGGCATGCTTGACGAGTTCGTCTTTCTGGAACATGGCGCCCACTACGCCATCGGCGCCCTGGGGCTGATCATGCTCTATTCGATCACGGCGCATGTGCCGGAACTGGTCACCGGCCTGGTTGGCGTCGCGCTGATCGCCCTCTCCGTAATCTCCTCGATCAGTGATCGCAAACGCTCGGCGGGTAGTTCTTAAGGGTTATAACCCGCGCCCTATCGTTGCCATATTTCGGCGATATGACATTCCTGTTTATCCGGTTAGAATGCCGCCCCTTGTTTGACGGCCTGAGGACTTTATGCTGAGATTTTTTGCCACAATTGCCGGACTGGCGTTAATCATGGCCGTCGTCGGGGCGGGCGGGATACTGTTCGTCTTTCATAAGTATGGAAGCTCCCTTCCCGATTACCTGCAACTTGCCGACTATGAGCCGCCGGTAATGACCAGGACTTATGCCGGCGACGGGCGGCTGATGTCGGAGTACGCCGTCGAGAAGCGTGTCTTTGTGCCGATCAAGGCGATGCCGCGCCGGGTGGTGCGCGCTTTTCTGTCGGCGGAGGACAAGAACTTTTACCATCACGCCGGCGTTGATTTTTTCGGCGTGGCGCGGGCCACGCTGGTCAACATCGCCAACATCGGCAAAGGCCGCCGCCTGGTCGGCGCCTCCACCATTACCCAGCAGGTGGCCAAGAACTTCCTGCTCACCAACGAGCGCTCATGGGAGCGCAAGGTCAAGGAAGCCATCCTCGCGTTTCGCATGGAACTCGCCTTCGAGAAGGACCGTATCCTCGAACTTTATCTGAACGAGATTTACCTGGGCTTCGGCTCCTACGGGGTGGCGGCGGCGGCGCTCAATTACTTCGACAAGTCCATGGACGAGTTGACGATAGCCGAGGCGGCGTTGCTCGCCGCTCTGCCCAAGGCCCCCAATAATTATAATCCCATAGAGTTCCCCGAAGCCGCCAAGGAGCGCCGGGACTGGGTCATCGACCGCATGTTGAAGGACGGCGTCATCAGCGCCGAGGAGGCTGAAAGCGGCAGGAACGAGTCGTTGATTACGCGCCGGCGTTCAATGACCGATTACGTCAGCGCCGACTATTTTTCCGAGGAAGTGCGCCGCCAACTGGCCAACCGCTACGGCGAGGGCAACCTGTACAAGGGCGGACTTTCGGTGCGCACCACCGTCAATCCGCGACTCCAGGAAATCGCCGAGCGGCAGTTGCGCCGGGGGCTGGAGGTCTATGACCGACGCCACGGCTGGCGCGGGCCTGTCGCCCGCGTGGACCCGGCCAAGGGCCTGGACTGGCGCGGCGAACTGTCCCGCATTGATGTACCGGAGGGAATCGGCGACTGGCGGCCGGCCGTCGTCCTCAGGGTTGACAAGGAAAACGCCGGGATCGGTTTCGCCGACGGCGCCCTTGGCCGCATTCCGCTTGCCGAGATGAAGTGGGCGCGGCCATGGAGGGAAAAACAGACGCTGGGGCCGATAGTGCGCCATCCCGGCGATGTTCTGTCAATTCTGGACGTGGTTCTCGTCCAGGCGGTAGCCGCTGCCGCCGACGCCGGGGGCAACGCCGTCGCCTATCCGGAAGGGACTTATGGATTGCGGCAGATTCCGGCGTTGAACGGCGCCCTGGCGGCTCTTGATCCTCATACCGGACGAGTGCTGGCGATGGCCGGCGGATACTCCTTCAAGAGAAGCCAGTTCAACTGGGCGACCCAGGCTATGCGCCAGCCGGGTTCGGCGTTCAAGCCCTTCATCTATCTGGCGGCGCTGGATGCCGGCTATACTCCGGCCACCATGATTCTCGATGCGCCCTTTGTTATTGATCAGGGGCCGGGGCTGCCGAAATGGCGACCGTCCAACTATACCCAGAAATTCTACGGACCCAGCACCATGCGGCTGGGCATCGAAAAATCCCGCAACCTGATGACCGTGCGGCTGGCCCAGACCATCGGCATGGACCTGGTGTCGGAGTATGCGAAAAGATTCGGCGTTGTTGAAAAAATGCCCACCTCGTTGGCCAACGCCCTCGGTTCCGATGAAACGACGCTGCTCAAACTTACCGGCGCCTACGCCATGCTGGTCAACGGCGGCAAAAAGATCACGCCGAGCGTGATCGACCGCATCCAGGATCGCCATGGCCGCACCGTATTTCGCCACGACAGGCGGGATTGTCCGGGTTGCCGGGCTTCCTACTGGACAAATCAAAATTTGCCGGTAATCCCCGACGTGCGCGAAGCGGTGACCAGTCCGGCCAGCGCCTATCAGGTGGTGTCCATGCTCCAGGGCGTGGTCGAGCGCGGCACCGGCAAACGCATCAGCGTGGTGGGCAAGCCGCTGGCCGGCAAGACCGGCACTACCAATGACAGCAAGGACACATGGTTCATCGGCTTCTCGCCGGACCTGGCGGTGGGCGTGTTCGCCGGGTTTGATACTCCTGAAACGCTGGGCAAGGACGAGCAGGGAGCTTCCGTCGCCGTGCCGATTTTTCGTGATTTCATGGCCGAGGCGCTGTCCGGGCGGTCGGCCGTCCCGTTCCGCATCCCGCCCGGCATAAGATTGGTCAAGGTTGATTCCCAAAGCGGGCGACTCGCCGGACATGGGGATCGCAATGTTATTCTCGAAGCCTTTAAGCCCGACACCGAGCCGACGGGGGCGGCGCAGGTTCTGGAAGGCTATTCGTCGGGACTGGACGCCTCGGCCACCGGCACCGGAGGCCTTTATTAGCCAAGCGCTACAGGGAACGGCCTCAACTCATTCTCAAAATTTACCGGCCAAAGCCTTTTCGATGGTGGAGAACGGCAGCAGCAACGATAGCGGCGCATCCAGGAGCGGAACCGCTCCATAAGTCGCATACCATCCGGCGGCCCGGTTATTTTTGGCGTCGATCAACAAGGCAACCCCGCCGACTTCCGCCGCTACCAGGATGCAACGCCGCCCGGCCGACAAGAGAAGCTGGCCGCCCAATCCCTTGCCTTGCATCGTCTTATGAACAGCCAGCCGCCCAAGGCGGAAGACGGGCACGTCGTAGCGCGCAAGCCCGCGCCGCACGACATCGGGCGTGCGGGAATATTCAACCGATGCAGGGCTAAGGCTGAAAAAGCCGAGAATGGTTTTTCCGTCTTTCTCCGAGATCGCCAGAAAGGTCTTTGCGCCGCCCTGCTCGTGGCTCTTGCGTGCGTGGCGACGTAGATATTCGTTTAAGTTGTCATCGCCGCAGTCGAAAGATTCCCTGTCATGCCCTTTGGCAATCGGCTCCTCACGCCAGCTCGGAAGATTCATGACCGCGCCGGCAACGCATGAGCAGCCGCCAGAAGTTTCGTATTAGGCGCCGGCGGATTTTCCAATAGATCAAGGACGCGCAGGCTGTCGCGCTCGGAAAGCCCAATACGTTCGGCTTTGTCGACCACAGCTTGGTCAATCACGGCTTTTGCCGCTCGTAGGGTGTTCCGCAAAACAAAGTCGGTCAGGTTGGTATGTTCCAATGCAACCGCGCGCATGATGATCGCCTTGTCATCTGATCGAATTCGTAGCGCTATCCGATTGTTATCTTCAACCGCCGCTCTTGGCATCGTTCTTCTCCCTTTTTTGTACACATTTAAATCGTACATGATTTTTGACCGGCGGTCAATATCTGTACGCATTCAAACCGTACAAGGCTATTCCTGAAAACAGCGCCGGCGTGAAAGGGGGATATGGAGATGCAAGGGAGATGGAAAAGTGGGCGGCTCCCATCACGCCATCACCCCTTGCGCGCTTCCGCCACCGCCTTTTGCATCGCCTCCAGACTCATAAAGCCGGGGGACACATTGTTGCCGATGATAAAAGCGGGGGTGCCGCTGATTCCCAGCGTTTCGGCCAACTCGTAATTTCTTTTCAGCATCTTTTCGATTGACGCATCCTTCATGGCGACGCGCAGTTTGGCGACATCCACTCCGGACTCGGCGGCAATAGTGAATATCCTTGATTCGCCGAGGCTGCCCTTGGAAGACATAAGGGCGGCGTGGAAGGACATGTACTTTTCCTTGTCTATGCCCCATGCCGCCAGGGCGGCTTGCGCCGCGATCCTGGATTCCTCGCCGAGAATGGGATATTCCCTGAGAACGTAACGAATGTTGCCGTCCGCTTTCAGCAGTTCCAGAACCGTCGGCAGGGCCTTTTTGCAGAACCCGCACCGGTAGTCGAAAAACTCGACGATGGTGATATCGCCTTTGGGATTGCCGGCGACCGGCGAGGAAGGGTCGTTCTCCAACTCGCCGCGAATGGAGGAAAGATTGGCCTTGGCCCGTTCGCTGTCCTTGGCTTCCTGTTTCGTTTGCAGGGCGCGGATGGCGTCAACCAGAACCTCGGGGTTGTCGCGCAGGTATTCGCGCACAACGTCCTTGACTGCTTGCTTTTGCCCCGGCGTCAAAGCTCCGTCATCGGCCGAGGCCGGATGCGCCATGACGGCAAGAAACAAGGCGACCAAAGCAATTTTGAAAACAGGCATTGTTTTTCCTTTGTTATGTATTCGCCATCACCTACACCAGCGAACGACCGGACTCAAGCGCCGCACGCTTTTAACAAGTTATCTGGACAGCTTGATTTCGGAAACATGGGCGGCGGACGGTTCATGGCCGCCGGCCGAGGCCACGCCGATGAACACCACCTGCACGCCGCCCTGTTCTTCGCCGGGCCATACGCGGGCGTAAAGCTCGGACAGATCAACCGCCTCCAGCCACCATGAACCGGCGTTTTCGCGTCCTCCCCGCACCGTATAAAGGGGAGCGACATTCTCTTTCGCCGTCGGCTTGATCAAGGTTCCTCTTTGCAGGGCGGTGTCTCCCCAGGTGAAGGCCAGCGCCCGGTCATGGGGCGGCAGGGCGCTTCCCGGCAGGGATGCGGATTTTCCCCAGCTTCCGCTTTTTTGAGCGTCGCCGGAAAATCCGACAACCACGCGCACCGGGTGGAATCCGGAACCGTGAGGCGCCATGTTCCAGGCCCAGGTCAGAAAGGGGGTGGCGAGAAGCATGGCTTTTGTGCGCCGCGCCACGATGAAGCCGGCAGGGGAATTTGTTATTTTGAGGGCCTTGACGCCGTCCTTCTCGACGACCGCCAACTGTGTCTTGACTACGTTCCCGGCGCCTTCAACCACCCAACTGCCCGGCAGATCGCCCGGCGAGAACCCCTGGACCACGTCAAGGACTTCCAGTTTGCCCTCGGGTTCGATAACGGTGGAGGGCGGAGCCGCGCAGCCCGAAAGAACAGCAATGATCGCCGCTACCGTCAGCGCGGCGCCTGATATGCGGGCGATCATTTGTTCGGCTTTTCGTTCTTTTTGGTCTCGGCCAGGATGTCTTGCGCCTGCAACCACCCTATTGATCCGCGAGGAAGAAGAGTTTCGGCGCGACCGGCGTGAAAAACGGCGTCGGCGTTCCTTCCCGTAAGCAGGGCTTCCTCGGCCATGGCCAGCGAACTTGGGCCCATCTCGCCCTTGCGCCCATGAGCAATAGCCAGTTGGCGCCAGGTAAAAGAATCGTCTTGTTCCTGTTGGACGGCAGCGCGCAGATTTATAATCGCCGGATCAAGCAGGGCCGGATCATTGCTTTCCATTTGCGCCCTGGCGAGGCCGACGCGCAGAATCGCCGAACGCGGCATCAGACGCACGGATTTTTCGTAAGGCTCCAGCGCCTCCGCAATCCGCCCGTTCTCGAACAGCATTTGTCCCTTCAATTCATAAAAATACGGATCGTCGGGACGCTCGGCGATGAGGCCGTCAACCAGCGGCAACGCCTTGTCCAGGTCCGGAACGCGGTAATAGGCTACGGCTCTGGCGTAGCGCGATTCAAGACTGTCGTCTGATTCCTTGTAACGGCGCAGGGTAGTCGCCAGGGGGTCAAGAAAGCCTTGCAGCTTGGCCAGCATGCGGCGGTGCATTTCCTCGAAAAGAGGATCAATCGGCTTGTCGATGTTGGGCGATTTGGCAATGCCGTCCTGCAGGGCTTTGAGACGGTCCTCGGTCAACGGGTGAGTTAGCAGATAGGGGTCCTGGCGCTTGTCGCTCAACAATTCCTGGCCGGAAAGAGTCCCCATGAATTCTCCCAGCCCCCTCGGCGATTGATTGGTGGCGTCAAGCAATCTCAACGCCGCCTGATCGGCTGATGATTCCTGGGTGCGGGAGTATTTAAGGAAATCGCGTTGGCCCACTCCCTGTCCGCCCATCGCCACCACTGATCCCACATCCGCCCGCCCGGACACTGCGGCGGCGGCGCCGCCGAGCACCAGGGCAAGGATGCTCTGTGCCGAAGTATCTTTCATCGCGTTGTGAAGGCGCGACAGGTGACCGCCGGCGATGTGGCCGGTTTCGTGGGCGATAACGCCGATCACTTCGCCGGCATGTTTGCTTTTCATAAGCAGGCCGGTATTGATAAACAGCTTCTGCCCTCCGGCGACAAAAGCGTTTAAGGTGTTATCCTTGATGAGATAAATATTAACCGCCGAAGGGTCCAGCCCGGCCGCCCTGAACAGCGGCGCGGAATAGGAACGGATGGTATTTTCGATCTCTACGTCACGAATTAAGGAAAGTTCTTTCGCAACGGAATCCATCGGCCTTATAAAGGCCGAGATGAAAAGAACGAAAACAACGGCAAATCGGGGAATGTGTTTGAACACGGCTTTTAAAATCATGATGCCGGAACAGGGTACAGGTATGCGGCCCTGGCGTCAATTCACGGTTTCTTTTATTATGGCCCTTGCGCTCGGCGCCTGCGAATTGGGCAAGGACTTCAAGGAGTTGGCGGAGGGCCTGCGAAAGCAGGACAACGTCTCGACCAAGGACATAATCAAGGGCGGCATCGCGGCTGACGAGCCGCGCGCGGTTCGCGTCGGCCGCGACATTCTGGACGGCGGCGGCAGCGCCGTAGACGCCGCCGCCGCCATGTACCTCACCATGGCGGTTACCCTGCCGTCCTCGGCCGGTCTCGGCGGAGGCGGGGTTTGCGTGGTTCATGACGGATGGACGGGAAACACCGAAGCTATTGATTTTCTGGCCCGTCCGCCCAAATCGGTCCCCGCTGCGGCGACCCGCCCCAGCGCCGTTCCCGGCAATGTCGGCGGTTTTTTCGCCATGCACGCCAAGTATGGGCGTCTACGCTGGCCCCAGATCGTCGCCCCGGCTGAAAATCTGGCCCGCTTCGGGATCAATGTTTCACGCGCCTTCGCCACCGACCTGGGGCAAGCCGAAGAAGCGCTCATGGCGGAACCATCGATTCGTGAAATCTTCGCCCGGGCCGACGGAAGCGGGCTGGTCAAGGAGGGAGACCCGCTCAAGCAAGTGGAATTGGCGGCGGTGCTGAGTCGGCTCCGCAGTTTGGGGCCTGCCGATTTTTATAGCGGCGAGACGGCGCGTAAACTGGTGGAAGCGGTTAATTCGGCCGGCGGATCGCTGACCTTCGATGATTTGAACAGCTACCATCCCATATGGAGTCCGGCCATTGTTGTTCCCTTCAAGGGGTTGCTGACTCACTTTGCGCCGCCGCCGGCGGCGGCGGGCGCGGTTGCCGCCGAGATGTGGAGCATGCTGGTCAACGATGATCGCTACGAGGACACGGCGCCTGAGGCAAGAAACCATCTTCTTGTCGAAACCGCCTCACGCGCTTTCGCCGATCGGGGGCAATGGCTGCGCGAGGACGGGACCGGCTCCGTTGATGTCTTCGCCCTGGCCGCGCCGGAACGCACGGGCAAGCTGATGGCCGGCTACCGCGAAGACCGGCATGTGCCGGTAACCCCCGCGCCGGCGCAACGCCAGGAAAATCCCTCCGCCTCCGGCTTCGCCGTGATCGACCAGGACGGCTATGGGGTAGCCTGCGTCATGACCATGAACAACCTGTTCGGCATCGGTCGCGTGGCGTCCGGCGCCGGCGTCATGATCGCGGCGCTTCCCGGAAAGGGAGGGCGGGGTCCGACGTCGTTGGGGCCGGTTCTGATCACCGACGAAAGTCAGAGGCTGATCTTCTTCGCCGGAGCGGCTACCGGAGGCGTGGCGGCGCCGACGGCGCTGGTAAGCATCATTGCCGGCACCCAGATTGACGAGACGCCCCTTGAGGACGTCATGAACGCCAAGCGGGTGCATCATAGCGGCGCCCCCGACATGGTTTATTATGAACAGGGATTGAGCGACGCCGAACTCAAAAATCTCGCCAAACGCGGCCATACGGTCGCCGCCACCAAGACGCTGGCGCGGGTCAACGCGGTGTCTTGTTTTGACGGACTTCCGGGCAAGCCCGAGCAGTGCTCGGCCCGAACCGACCCGCGTGGGTTCGGCGATCAGATGAACGTCGGGTTCTAGCGATACTGACTTTTGTACTTGATCATCGCCTTGCGATAATCCTCCATGGCGTCGTCGTAGAGAGCGGCCCGGCGGGCGGACTCGCTCACGGCTCCTGACAGGCGTTCCTGCAAAGCCGACAGGAATCGAACCGGAAACCTGATAAAAACCGGCGCCAGAAAAGCCGCCATCAAAAACACCACGAACCCGACAGGCAGGCCGAAATACCATCCGTGTAAAGTCGATTCCATCTTGTTGAGCAATCCGGCGAATGTCGCCGCGCCGGCGGCGGCGGCAATGATCAGTCCAAGGCGGGCGCAGGTTTTCTCACAAAGCACATGACGGAGCAGTTTTGGAGTTTTCCTGTACTCGATCTCGGTAAGTCCGAATTCCTCGAAGCGCGGCGGGACCGGCTTTTCCATTGCCGGGCTATCCCCTTTCCTCAAGCCAGGCCGCCTGAATGGATTCAAGTATTTTTTCGTTGGAACGTTCCGGATCGTCGTCAAACCGGGGAAGCTCCTGAACCCACTTCCAAAGTTTGGTGAAGCTCAGATTAACCACGTCCGCGTCAGGATGAGCGTCTTCCAGCTCAATGGCGATCTCATGGATATCGGTCCACCTCATGCTTTAATCCACCATCATATTGCGGGTGGCGGCGGGAAGGGTGACGATCATGCCGTCAAGCTCGTCGGTAATCCTGATCTGGCAACCCAGTCGCGAGGTGTGGGTCAGGGCAAAGGCCAAGTCCAGCATATCCTCTTCCTCCTCGCCGGCCTTATCCAGCCTGGCGAACCACTTTGCGTCAACGATCACATGACAGGTGGAACAAGCCAGCGATCCTTCACAGGCGCCTTCAAGATTGACGCCGTGCTTGTGAGCGATCTCAAGCACCGACATCCCTATGGGCGCGTCAACATCATGACGGCTGCCGTCGGGATCGATAAAAGTAATTCTAGGCACAAAAACGCCCTCCGCTGAACGAGTCAAGATAACCGAAACTCTTTCGGCGACTCATGTACATACTCGGGACATATAGAGCAAGAGGCGGATGGGGGGGAAGTATCCCCTTAATTCAGAATTGTCCCCCATTCCCTTTCCTCCTCTTTATTCTCATCGTCACGGAGGAGGGCGGCCACCTTTTTCATCATGCAGGCGGGCGAATAAGGCTTGAACGCGAATACATCGACGCCCGCCCGCTTGGCCTCGACCGCCGATATCATCCGGCCTCGTCCGGTCAGCATCATGAAACGGGTTTCGAGCAATTCGCCGCGAATCTTTTTGAGCAATGAGATGCCGGTCATGCGCGGCATATTCCAATCGCAGATGACGAGGTCCACCTCATCCTTGCGTTCCGAAAGGATTTGCCAGGCTTCCTCCCCGTTCCGCGCCTCCAGGATGGTCGGAACGCCCATCTTCTGCAAACACTTGCCGATGATCTGGAGGACCATCTCCTCGTCCTCGACGATCAGAATCGTAGCCTCATCGGGATTGACCGGTTTACGGGTCATTACGTCGTTACCTGAACCGGGTATCCGGGGGTTTTATAGCGCGGCAGGGAGACGCAGAAGGTAGTCCCTTTTCCCGGCCTGCTGTCCACCGTAATGACGCCGCCGTGCGCGGTCACGATGCCGTGGGCGACGGACAGTCCCAGTCCTGTTCCCTCCCCCTGTTTCTTGGTTGTGAAAAAGGGTTCAAAGATGCGGGCCTTCGTCTCTTCATCCATGCCCGATCCTGTATCCCGGACGCACAGGCAGACATGGTCGTCCCCTTCCCGTCCGGAATCGGCAAGGCCTGCGGAAATATCCAGAACCCCTCCTTTCTCCTCCATGGCGTGAACGGCGTTCATGGCCAGATTCAACAGCACCGACTCTATCTGGGTTCGGTTGGCCATGACGGCGCCCACATCTCTGTCGTAAGAAACCTTGAATTTGATCGTAGTCGGCACGGCGCCCCGCAACAGACGCTCGCAGTCCCCGAGCAGCCTGCGCACCTCCACGCTTTCCCTGACCGTTTCCTCCTTGCGGCTGAAGAGCAGCGTCTGCTCGACCAGTTCCCGGATGCGGCGGGCGGCTTGCAGGATCATCTCCTGACCTTCCCGGCGCGGGTCTCCTTCCTGCAAATCGTCGATCGCGAACTCGGCCATCGCCTGGATGGGCACCAGCATGTTGTTGATCTCGTGGGCCATGCCGCCCGCCAGTTTGCCCAACGCCTCGACCTTGCGGAGTTGTTGCAACTCCTCCTCCGACTTCCTGTGCCGGATGGCGAGGGCAAGGGCGGATACGACCGTGATAAGGAACTCTTCATCTTTCTCCGCCAACGGAATTCCGACCGGAAGATACAGGCTGAGAACGCCGAGAACGCTCGAACTGTCGGCGATGGGCACGCAGCAATGCCCGTGATGTTCCATGTCCGGGCAGGCGATCTTATGAAGCCCGTTCATGTTTTCCTTGAGAATGGGGACATTGCCGGTCGCCGCCTTGCCGCACAGGCACGCCCCGAAAGGCGTCTTGGCGCAGGATTCGACCAATTGCCGGGAAAGGCCATGTTGCGCTTTAAGCGTGAGGTTGCTACATCCATCCACAATGAAGACGGCCCCCTTGTTTTCGATCCGGAGGCACGGTTCCGAGAGGATTACGGCAAGAGCCTGTCCGAGAACTTCCGCGAGGGTATCGCCGGACAGGGCTATTTGCAGGATAGTCGAGAAAATCCGTTGGCGGGCGAGGAGGCGCTTTTGCTCCTCGTTGGCCTCTTCCAGCCGCTCCATTTTCTCGGCCAGTTCCCTGGTGCGTTTCGCGACGCGCCGTTCCAGGACGTCACGATTCCCACGCAGCCGGTTGGCAATCTTTTGGCGCTCTGCGGAATAGCGCAAGGCGCGGCGCAGCGTTTCGGCATCCAGGGAATCCTTCAGGAGATAGTCGCCGGCCCCCGCCCGCAAGGCTTTACGCCCCAGTCCCTTCTCGGCGGTCATGACCAACACCGCCGCGCCGGGCGCCGCTTCTATAATTTTGCGCACCGTGCCGATGCCTGAGGAATCCGGCAGATGAAGGTCAAGGATGATGGAATCGACGCCGCCCCGCGCCAGCGCCTTTTCGGCGTCCGCAAGGGAAGCCGCCGACTCCGTGAGATAATCCCCCGCCTCGGCCAGCATGGCCTCGACCAGCAGACGCTGGGTCGGACTGTCCTCGACAAGAAGAACGCGCTCCGGGCTTGCCGTCAAATTCTCCTCCTTCAACCGCTTGCCATTATCTCGTCAACCTTTGACTGCTCGCTCGATTTTTCCTGTTTTCCGGCGCTGAAAATATGTGCGAACACGCCGGGTATCTTCGCAATCAACGTGAGGCTGTCCTCGTCAAACGCCGCATCGGGGCGGGTGAGCATATCCTGCGTCATGTCGGCCAGCATCTTGCAAATGGAACTGAACTGCGCATAGGGCGTGTTCGGGGCGCGGATGAAGATATCGCCGGCGATTTCATTCAGGATGCCAAGGTTCTTCATCTGGTCGCCGGAGAGCGGCGTATCTTCACCGCATCCGGCGAGCAGGGACTGAATCACGTCGCCGAGCCTTACGGCGCTTACCCTCACCCGCTGTTCATTCATTACGCGCTTCGCATGGCGGATGGATCGATGCGCCTGATCAGGAATGCGGATGTCCGAAATATTCCGGTTGAGGGGGTTGGGCGCCGGAAAAGGTTTTACGCCCCAGCGGTCGCCGGAAATGTCTTGCCGTGCGTCGCTCCGGCGATTGGGGCCGATATAGCCGGAGGTCGCCACGAAAAGTTTGCGGGACTTTTTAATACTAAAAAGCCTTTCCAGAATTACTTCCGGATCAAAGGGCTTGGCCAGCACATCGTCCGCCCCGCTGTTGACGGCTTTCTTGACCGCATGATCATCATCCTTATTGACCAGAAGAATGATGACCACGAAGGGATTATCCCCGATCTTTTCCTCGCGGACCTCCTTGACCAGGCGGCACATATCGCCCTCGGCGATGGCGGTGTCGCAGATCAGGAGATCGAGGCCTCCGCCGGCCACGGCATCGACCACCGTCAACAGATTGCCTGTCGAAGTGAGGCGTTCAACGCCCGCCATGCGAAGAGCCTGTTTCAAACCATTACGGACCGGAACGTTGGGAACCGCCAGCAAGGCATTGCAGGAAGCGAGAAAGGCGGGCGGCGCCGCCGGCTCGGCATCGCAACGCACTGAAGGATAGGAAAATTCCATGTCTGTGTTCTTTATGCCGGTGAGAAAGCATGCCCATATATTCCACCAATGCTATCACCCCGCGACACGGGCCAATATTACCATTTGAGGATGGTATGTTTGCCGGGGCGCGTCAGGATCGATCAGGATCACCTGCGGTGCATATCGGCGTCATTGCGATCGCGAGCATCAGCGACGCGGGAAGCAATCCAGTGGCGGTGGATGCTCTCTGGATTGCTTCGTCTTGCTTCGTCGCTCCGCTTCTCGCAATCGATAAGGCATGGCCCACAGCGGCGATTCCAATCAATCCTGATGCGCTCTGGTCTCAGAGATACGATATTATCGTGCCCTCAAAACTTGTTTTTGGCTCG
>MIAA01000018.1 GCA_001830425.1 Rhodospirillales bacterium RIFCSPLOWO2_02_FULL_58_16 | reverse complement strand
AAATCCGACTACGTCAAATCGCTAAAACCGCCCGGCAAATCAAGGGCGTTCGGAGTTTTTAACAGGGGACTAATTACCCTTTCTTTTTCCACCGTGCGGCAGGCCCGCGACCTCGGCGCTCAACGGCGTTTGCGCCTTGCCGTTCTCTCAGAACGCATCTAAAAGCCGTTCAGGAAATCTATCTGCCACTTCATTTCATCCTTGGTGAGCGGAAAGCCCTTGCCGCCGGAAGCCCTAAGAATTTCCTTGGGGTGAATCCGGGCAAGTTTCTTCTGCAACTGCTCGGCCAGTTCCACGGACAGGCCGGCTTTCCATGTCATCGCCACGATCCCCTTTGCGCTCTGTATCTCTACGATCTTGTCAACCACGGCCGGGCGCATGCCGGAGAGCGCCGAGAGCGCCGCCTTCACAAATTCATTTTCACCCGCTTGCAGGGCGCCGGAAACTGCCGATTCATCAAGCTTTCCGGCCTGCTTAAGCTCCTTGGCGAACGCCGACGGCGAGACGCCGGGCGTCGATGACCGCCATACCTCATTTTCATTTGAATCGTTTTCCTTCTTCTTTTTCTTTTTCTCGCCTTTACCCGTCAGGTCGCCGCTTTCCAGGCGCCTGCGGACAACCGCCTTGACCTCCTCGGCGGTGGCAAGGTCGATATCCTTGCGCTCGGTCAGGATATCAAGAAGGTTATCGGCGACAAAGCGGGCCAACCGCGCCGCCGCTCCCGGAGGCAGCGTCGGGCGCTGAACCAGCGGCTTGTGCCACGAATCAAAATCAGGAGCCAAGCCGATAACATGATCCAATGTTTCCTCGCGTATCTGAGCGCTGGTATTGGACAGCAATTGGGCGATGGCGTCAGGATCATTAGCGGCAACGATGGCGTCAGCCAGAGGCTCGGCAACTCCGGAGCGCCTTGAAATGGCGCTCAACGCGCCATAGACCGGGTCGTTGGCGATGATTTCCAGCAAATCTTCGTCGCTGAGGACCGGCGAGTATTCCAGCACCGGCCCGCAGACGACCATCTCTACGTCCCTCGCCAGACGCCGGATGACCTTGGGCGGAGCGTTAGCGACATCTTTTAATGTTTCGGAAATTATTTGACGCACCATGACGGCCTGATCGCGGGCCAGAATCTCCAGCGCCTCATAGGTCATTTTGTGGACCTTGTCCTGCTCGTCGTCGGTCAGGCCCGGAGCAAGTTTGGCGATTTTTCCGGCGAGATCGGTGCGTACGCTCTCATCGCCGTCACGCGCCAACACCAGATCGGCATGGCGCGGCGTTATTTCGTTGGCGGCAATCTGCCGACGCACTTCCGGCGACGGGTCTTCCGCCATATAATAGAGGATTTCCGGTTTAATATCCCGACGGGAGGCCAATTCCCGGCGCACCGTAAGGTTCTCATGCCGCGCCAATTCCTTGGCTTCATCATAGCTGATGGGCTTGTCTTTTTTCAGTCCCTTGAACAGTCCCTTCAAAATTCCGGCCATCGGCGACTCATCCTTTTTTACCGCTCGGCAGGTTGCTGAAGAATTCGATCTGCCATGTCATCTCGTCCTCGCTGAGCGGATAAGCGTTCTCGTTCTGCGAGGTTATTACTTCCGACGGCATGATGCGGGCAATCCGTTGTTGCAGGTGAAACGCCAGCTTCATGGGAAGACCCGCCTTCCAGGCCAGGGATGTGACCCCCTTGGCGTTACGGGACGAGAAGACCTTCTGAACTACGCCCGGCGAAACGCCGCTGCGCACCGTCAGCGCCGCCAGAACGAAATCGTTATCGCTGGCGTGCATCGCCTTGGCGATGATCTTGTTGTCCAGCTTGCCGGTTTGATGCAACCGTTCCGCCATGGGAATCAGGGAATTGAAATTAGAGAAGTCCATGGGGTGGCCGGAATCAGTTCCCTTGGCCGCTCCTTCCTCGCCGAGTCGGTGAAGAACCACCGCCTTCACCGCTTCCAGCGTTTCCTTGTCCAGGTCGGCGCGCTGTTGCAGGACGCCAAGCAGGTTGTCGGCAAGGAACCGGGCCATGCGGGGGGCGGCGCTGGCCGGCAGCTTCGGACGGCTCACCAGGGGGGCGTGCCACGCATCTATCTCGGAAGCCCGGTCGATCAGGTTATCCAGAGTTTCCTCCCTGATCTGGGCGCTGTCGTTGGATAACAGATCGGCAATAGCGCTGATATCGTTGGCGCCCACGATAGCATCGGCCACTCCCTCGTTAACGCCGGAGCGCCGGGAGATGGCGTTGAGACCGCCCTTGGCCGGGCCGGTTTCGATAATCTCGATAAGGTCTTCGTCGGTAAGAACCGGCGAAAACTCCAGCACCGGGCCGGCGACTGCGGCCTCGGCGTCCAAAGCCAGCCGTTTGATTAATTCCGGCGGGACATTAGCGACATCTTTCAAGGTCTCGGAAAGAATCTGGCGTACGCGAACAGCCTGGTCGCGGGTCAGTATTTCCAGCGCCTCATGGGTCATCTGCCGCAGCTTGCTTTGTTCGTTGGCGCTCATGCCCGGCGCTACTTTGGCTATTTTCTCCGCCAGGCCGGTGCGGACTGCGCTATCTTCATCACGCGCCAGCAAAAGATCGGCATGACGCGGCGTGGCGGCGTTGGCGGCAATTTCACGCCGCACTTCCGCCGAGGCGTCTTCGGCCATGAAATAGAGAATTTCGGGGCTGATGTCTTTACGTGCCGCCAGGGCAAGGCGAACCTTGTGGTCCTCATGACGCGCCAATTCCTTGGCTTCGGCGTAAGTGATCGTTTTTTTATTGACGAGTTCGTTCACGACGGCTCTTTCTTTTTTGACGAATTGCTATCGGCGGATTCCGAACATGCGCCGGAAAAAGGCGCCATGCGAAAGCTTCCCTTGCCGTCACGTTTTACTGCGTACATCGCCTCATCGGCGCGGGCAAGAAGGGACTCAAGATTTTCATCCGATTCCGGGTCATACATGGCGATGCCGACCGATATTCCCAAGGGATGAGCGTCATCGCCCGAAAACTGTAAAAGCTTCTTGCTCGATTTCAATAGTGTTTCGACGCGGTTCAATACTACCTCTTCGCCTATTCCGTCCAGCCACATAGCAAATTCATCGCCGCCCAGACGCGATATCACGTCGCCGGGACGCGAGAAATCCAACAACAGGTCGCGCAGGTACAAAAGGACGGCGTCGCCGGCCTGGTGACCCTTCACGTCGTTGACCCTCTTGAAGCTGTCCAGATCGACGTAAAACAGAGCGGCGGTCTGCCTGTTTCGTTTAAGCCGCTCGATCCGCCTCGGAAGTTCTTCCTCGTAGAAGGCGCGCCTGTTCAGCAACCCGGTCAGGCCGTCGGTGCGCGAAAGCTTGAGGATTCGCTCGTGATTGGATATCTGCTCGTTGGCAATGCCGAGCTGATTGGCCACGTCGCTGATGAGTATGCGGCTGTCGTTATCCCAGGCTCCGTTTTTCGCTGTCTTCCACATCGTTATGGCGCCGTTGACGGACTGGCGGTAGTGGGTGGCCGCCGCCAACATCAACCACTTGCCTATTTTGTTCTCGATGATTTCGGTGTCGCCTTTAAGGCCATTCAGGTGTTGATTCAAGTCATCGACGCCTTCGCAGTTGCCGTAATCGGCGGCCATTATAAAAGCGCCGGCTTCGCCGAGGCGGTAAATGCCGCACCCGGCGGCGCCGAGAGCGCGGGCGGTCGCGGCAGCGGCGGTGGTCAGCATATTGGTAGGCTCCACCTCATCGCGAATGGTGCTGACGATATAGTTGAGAAGTTGTTCGCGGTGTCGGGCCTGGGTAAGCGCGGCCTCGCGTTCACGCTCCTCGGTAACATCCCGGCAGACTCCCCTGGCGCCGCGCCATTCACCGCTCTCTGTTTTAAGCGGCATACATGAAACAACGATACAGGCCGTCGATCCGTCGGCCCGGCGCATCCATATTTCCACGTTCTCAACCCGCTGTTCGCTTATAAACGGCAGGGGCGAGTATTCCTCGGGATTGATAACGAATTCCTCGGGTTTTCTCCCCACTATTCTTTCCGCCGGATAGCCGAGCGCGCCGCGAGGAGAAACAAAAGAATATTCCCCGTTGCTCCCGATTTCCCAGGAAAAATCACTGGATATTTCCACCAGATCCTTATAGCGCTGCCGCGATTCAATAAGCGTCGAGCGCAGATTGCGCTCCATGGTCAGGTCCTTGGCAAGGACCAGCAGCGATACTCCGCCCGGTTGCGGAACGACAGTCACCTCAAGAATAACCTGGCCTTTGGGGGCGGGCAGGGAAATCACGCCGACGGCGATCTGATCCCGTTCCGCCGCCTGCTCAATGACGGCGAGGATTTCCGGCGCCGCTTTGTGCGCCAGCAAAGCCTCAAGGCCGGCGCCTTTGGCGTTGCTGGCGATAACGGTACAATCCGGACGAACCAGAACCGCTGCGCCGGGATAGCCGTCCAATATCAGGATGTTATGCACTTCGTTGTTTTTCATGGCGTCGGCGGCGAGGCTCCCGTGCAGGATGCTGAATGGCCTTAAACTTTTTTATTGCCTTTACTCTATCCTCTTTTACGCATGCCCCGCTACCCCCTGAAATGATTAAAAAATTTCTTGTCAGGTCATTGTCATATTGCGTGGGCGCGATGGTTCAACGGAGCCGATTTTCCTTGCCCATCCATCATTTTGATGTCACAGAATTTCATGAGTTTGAATAGAAATTGTCTGAACAACATAGATGCGGTTATTCTGGCCGGCGGGCTGGGAACCCGCGTCAGCCATATCCTCAAGGACAAGCCGAAGGTACTTGCCCCCGTCGGCGGACGGCCGTTCCTTGACATCCTTCTTGAACGGCTTGCCGGGTTCGGCGCCCGCCGCGTCGTTTTGGGGCTTGGCCATCTGGCGGAAGCGGTGAACGCTCACCTGAAAGAATCATCCCCCGAAGGCATGGAGGTGATTACGGCGACCGAGCCTGCCCCCCTTGGGACAGCCGGCGCCGTGCGTTTCTTGATGAACCGCATCAAAAGCGATCCGGTTCTGGTCATGAACGGCGATAGTTTTGTCGGCGCCGATCTATGCGCCTTCGTTGCGTCCCATGCCGCCTCGGGGGCCGAGGCCTCGCTGCTGTGCGCCGAGGTGGATGATACGTCGCGTTTCGGACGAATCGATATAGACCCGGACGGACGGGTAAAGAGCTTCGCGGAGAAAACAGGCGCTCCTTCTCCCGGCATCATCAGCGCCGGGGTCTATCTGTTCAACGCCGCCATGCTGTCGCGTATTCGAATGTCAAGCGGACCGTCCCTGGAGCGCGACATCTTCCAGGCCATGGAGACACGCTCCCTCCACGCCATGACCGGCCGTTTCCCGTTCATCGACATCGGCGCCCCGGAAAGTCTGGATGCAGCATCAGATGTTGTCTTGTCATGCCTAAACGGGTAAGAGCAGCCGATGATTATCAGCCGCACCCCATTCAGAATTTCCCTTTTCGGCGGCGGGACCGATTACCCGGTCTGGTACAACCGGCACGGCGGGGCCGTTGTCGGCGCCACCATTGACAAGTATTGCTACGTCAACATACGCAAGCTGCCGCCGTTCTTCGAATATAAGCACCGCATTGTCTGGTCGCACATCGAATTGGTGAATGAAATCGGCGACATCCGGCACCCGGCGGTGCGCGCAATATTATCGGATTTGGGCGTCAGCGACGGGATGGAGGTCTCCTACAACGCCGACCTTCCCGCACGTTCAGGCCTGGGGTCCAGTTCCTCATTTATTGTTTGCCTGTTGAACGCGCTGTACGCCCTCAAGGGGAAAATGATTTCCAAGAAAAACCTAGCCGACGAAGCCATCCGCATCGAGCAGGAAGTTATGAGAGAAGCGGTCGGCAGCCAGGACCAGATATGGGCCTCATACGGGGGATTAAACCGCATCGACTTCCACGCCGACGGCTCCTTTGAGGTCGCTCCTCTCATTCTTTCCAGGGAACGCCGCCATGAAATACGCGGCTCGCTCATGCTGTTCTTCACAGGCTTCTCCCGCTACGCCTTCGAGATCGCCCAGAAAACAATAAACAACATGGACGCCCATGAGGCTCACCTCCATTCCATACGCCGCCTTGTCGATGACGCCATAGCCGTCCTGCACGGCCGGCAAGACCCCATAAACGACCTCGGAAAACTGCTGCACCAGTCATGGATGATGAAGCGGGAACTGGCCGACGGCATCACCACCCCTCAAATAGACGAAATCTATCAGGCCGGGATCGAGGCCGGCGCCACAGGCGGCAAGATTCTCGGCGCCGGCGGCGGCGGATTCATGCTTTTCGTGGTCAGGCCGGAGAAGCAGGCCGCCGTGCGTGAACGTCTGAAGGACCTGATCCACGTCAATTTCGACTTTGAAAGCGGCGGCAGCAAGATCGTGGTCTTCAATCCGGACGGCTCCGATGGGGTCACCGGCGCCTGATGCTGAACCCCTCCTAATCTCGCTCATCGGCCTCGCGGGCGGCGATGGCGCGGGTGTGTTCAAGCAAGTGTTCGACGCTCTCCTCGAAGCTGTATCTCGGCTTCCATCCGGTCTCTTTGGTGAATTTGCCGACATCGGGTATTTGCAGGGTGACATCGGCAGGGCGCAGCAGGGCCGGGTCCTGGCGGGAGGGGATTTTACACTTGGCCTTTTGCTTGAGCACATCCAGGAACTCGCCGACCTTGATCACCGTGTTGCCGCCGATGTTGTAAACCTCGCCGGGACGCCCTTTAACGGTGGCCAGCCAGTAGGATTCCATGGCGTCCCGCACGTCAATCAGAGTTCTTACCGATTCCAGGTTGCCGTGGCGCAGTTCCTTTTGTAGCCCCTGTTCTATGCGCGCCACCTGTAATGCGAAGGCGGTAGCGAACAAGTCGGAACGGCGCGGGTTGAGGTAGGCGAACATCCGGGTCCGCACCACTTTCATGTCGTAACTGCGGAAATAGGTGTAGCCGAGTAAATCCTGGCTCACCTTGGACACGGCATACGGACTGGACGGATTGATGGGACAGTCCTCGGTTATGGGAACGTTCTTCGGATCAACCTGTCCGTAGACTTCGGACGTGCTGCATATCTGAATGATCGGGTCGATCCCGACCAGCCTAACGGCTTCCAGCAGGTTGAGGGTTCCCATCACGTTGTTCTGGACGACCGCCAGCGGCGTAGTAAATGAAGCCCTGACATTGGCATGGGAGGCGATGTGGAAGATCAGATCGGGTTGAACCGCCTTCAGCGTCGAAAACACGGAGGAAAAATCATTAAGATCGCATTCATGGACCGTCACCTTGTCGGCAACGGCGCGCAGATTGCCGTTTGATGTCGTGCTGTGCCAGCGCGAAATGCCGTGCACCGCAATCTCCGGCCGGCTGTTGACGATGTACTCGGCCAGATAACTGCCGCCGGAACCGGTAATGCCTGTAATCAGCGCCGTTGAATAAGCCATTGCCCGCTTCCTGTCATAGATTTGAGTAAACGGTATCGCGGATCATGGCATATCCCTTGATCAACTCGGCAATCCCGTCGTCCAGGGAATAGCGCGGCTTGAAGCCTGTCCCCTCGATTCTTTCGTTGGACACGATGTAGTCACGTTTATCCGGGTCCTCGCCGATGGCGGCGTCCATGAAGATAAACTGGGGAATGTGCTTCTTGACCCTTTCGCACAATTCGCGCTTGGACAGGTTGGCGTCGGACAGGCCGACGTTGTAGGGCCGGCCTTTCATGGTTTCAAAATTATCGAGGCCATGGATAAAGGCGCGGGCGACGTCGCGCACATGGATATAGTTGCGTTTGAAGTGGCCCTCGAACAAGACCACCGTGCGGTCATAGACGGCGCGGTAGACAAAGTCATTGACCAGCAGATCAATGCGCATGCGCGGCGACATGCCGAACACGGTGGCCAGCCGGAAGCTGATGGCGTTCTCGCGCTCAAGGGCGCGGGCCTCTACCTCCACCTTGTGCCGCCCGTAGAGGGATACCGGGCGCAGCGGCGATTCCTCGGTGCAGCAGATTCCCTTCTCGCCTACTCCATAGCCGCTGTTGGTGATGGGAACCAGCACCCGCTGGTCGCGGGAAAGCATGTCATGCAACATCAACTGGGCGTCAAGGTTCAGGGTAGCGGCGCCGATCGGGTCCTTTCGGCAAAGCGGCGCCCCGACCAGGGCGGCCAGGGGAATGATGACATCGGCCCCGGCCACCAGCGGGGCCATCGTGTCCTTGATCCTGGCGTCCCCGTTGACCACATGAAAGCCGGGATCGGAGCACATATGGGACAGGCTGTTCTGCCTGTACATGAAATTGTCGAGCACCGTCACCTTGTGGCCCAGGGCAAGCATCTCGGGGACCATGATGGAGCCGAGATAACCGGCCCCTCCGGTGACTAAAATGGAATATGTCATTCGCAAACCTCATCCAGGACCTTGTGCAGACGCTCGATCTGGGGCCTGATGTCCCCCGGCTGGTTGCCGACAAAGAATCCCCGGTCATGGGCGATGTCGGCATTGGGCGTTCCGCCGCCGACCACATCATAGTCAAAATACTTCACGACGTCGTGGCGCAGGATATTGCCTCCGGTGATGATCCTGTGCTCGATTTCGTTCTTCTTGAGCGCCGCAAGCACCTTGTCCCGGTCAATGCCCGGACCCGGCTCAAGAATAATGGTAAAACAAAAAGATGAACTTTTACCGTTTTCCTTTTGTATCCTGAACCGTTCATCCCCGCCGAACAGTTCCTGGAAGAAAGCCAGATTGCGCCGTCGCCCCGCCGTCATTTCGGGCAGTTTCTTCAGTTGTTGCAGACCGACGGCGGCGTTCATTTCCATGGGGCGGACATTGTATCCGGGCAGAATGAACCGATACTCCTCGAAAAAATCACCGGCGCGACGCTCGTATATAGGAGAGTCGCCGGGCAAATCACGGGTCCACCCATGGGCGCGCAACGAGCGGGCCAGATGATAAAGCTCCGGATCATCGGTCAGAATCATTCCCCCTTCCATGGTCGAAATGTGATGGGAGAAGAAGAAGCTGAATGTAGCTACATCGCCGAAGGTTCCGGTCAGTCGGTCATCAAGCCGGGCGTCAAGAGATTCACAGTTGTCCTCGAAGAACCACAGGGAGTGCCGGTCGGCAAAACGACGCATGACGTCCAACGCGCATGGGTTGCCGAGAATGCTGACGCCGGTAATGGCGCGGGTCCTCGGCGTCAGGGCCTCTTCAAGCCGGCTTGTATCCATGCCCAGGTTGTCGATGTCCACATCGACGAAACGAAGTTTCAGTCCATACTGGTGCAGGGGGTAATAGGTGGTGCTCCACGAAACGGCGGGAACGATGACTTCATCGCCCCGCTTGAGCGGTCGCGCACTATGATGACAAAGGGCGGCGATGGCGATCAGATTGGCCGATGAACCGGAGTTGACCATCACCGCGTGCTTGCGCCCGTGGTAGGCGGCGAAGGCCTCCTCGAAGGCGGCGACGTTTCCGGCCATCGTGTAACGGCCGCTTCTGATGACTCCCTGGATGGCTTCGATTTCCTCTTCGCCCCAGGTATCGGCGATCATCGGATAGAAAATGGTCATACGTTCATCCGGCGCTACGTTTTTCCGTTATTTCTTGTTATAGAACAACCCGGTCGCTATATACAAACGCCCTACTTGTCGTCCCACCGTCTCCACGGCTCGTCCTTCCACAGAAATGACCGGGTATCTTCCCATGCGGGCGGAACCGATCCGGGCGGAAGCATTTTGGCGGTAACCTTGTCGAGAAAATCTTTCTCCATTTTACAGAAATGCTCAATAAGGTCCTTGACCTGCGGCATCTTATCCTCGGGAACGCAGAGGCTTCCTACATGCGGAGCGAATGTCGGCCAGAGCATTTTCCGGTTTACATCGTCAATCCAGAACCAGACGGCGAAAATAAATGTGAAAACGGCCAGCGACTTCCTGGCTGTCATCGAAGATTTCCGGGAAATCAGGATGATGTAGTAGACTGTAGTAGCCATCAACAATCCTTCTACATACATCCGGTAGAAGCTGTTGAAAACGTGATACCGCATGATCATCTCGATAAAAATCAGGCAAAGGATCAGGAATGATGCGCGCAGGCGGATGACGGTCCCGTATTTCCGCCAGACCACGCCGAGGGTGATCAAGCTCAAAAGATAAACGATGCTGGGCCGGCGGCAGACCCAGCAGAAGTTGAAGTAACTCTCGGAAAAAACCTTTGTAATAACGGTAGCCAGCTTGGAGGTGATTCCGGCGATCAAGGACATGCTCCCCGCGCTTTGCGCCATATCGCCTTCGGCGCCTGCAAATTTAAGCCCGGCCAAGAACCCTATATGGTTGGCCACCGAGACCGACTGAGCATGGGGGTCCGTCCCCAGCAACATGAACTGGGCACCGGCGAGACCAAGAATAATCGCCGCCCCTGCCGAGACCATGTCCGACGCCAATTGATCCTGCATCCGGCAAAAAATCACGATGCAGACGGCTATGTAGAGGATAATTGCGCCGTTATAGAAATAGGCGCCGGTCCCCATGGAGCCGATGAATGGACCAAGGAAGACATAGCCGGCTGCGGAAGCAAGCGCAACCAAGGCGCCTGCGGCGCCGATGCCGATAGGTCCGGGAGGCGCTTTTATGGCCGACGGGAAAGCCGAGAAAAAAAACAAGGGGAACAGCGGCAGGATCAAAACCATGGAGATCGATGAGACTTTTGAATACAGAGAAAACAAGGCGCAGAACGAACTAAGTCCGATAAACAGCAGCGACAAAGCGCGATCCGCCTTCTTTTTGACCGCCAAGAGAATGAACAGAATAGCCAGATAGGAAAAGAGCGCCGACGGCATCTCGCTGCGTAAATGGACCACATGATTATTGACGGACTGGGTTCCGGAAAACGCAAGCGCCGCCAGGAACCCGTAATACCGCGACCCTGTTATGATCTGGGCGATAAACATAAGACTGATGACGAGGGCGCTGGAAAGAATGAGGGTCAATGTGCGCGCCCAATACATCAACTCCTGGAAAACCGCATTGGAAGCCGGCGCCGGAGGAATAGAGTCAATGCTTATAATATCCAGCACGCCGACAAGGTCGAGCAACCGGTACCATTCAGCGAGAAGGTAAAACAGGCCATATCCGGTATAGGCGTATTCAATGCCCGCCCGCCCCTCGAAAACAAGTAGTGCTTCGTAGACGACCCGGACATCCCAGTCCGGCGCCCACATGAAATGACGGGTGGGGTCATGATAATAAAATAGGAATATGGGAACCGCGCTGACCAGAGCCGACCGAGCCAGAACGAAACGCCGTTTTGGGGAACGTGTCAGGGAGGCGATGCCTAAAATAAGCAGCCTCAGCAAAGGAAGCTTGCGGAGGAACCCGGAATCAGCACGCCTTTTTATGACCTCAGCGGGGCAGGACATAATCATAAACCTCTTGCCATGCGGGCGTTGTCCGCACACGATCTCTCGTACAGCCGGAGTTTCTCCGGATTGTTCTCCGCCGTTTCCACATACCAGGAAATAGTTTTTTCCAGACCCTCGCGGAACGGCGTGTAACGGAAGTTTGATAACCCTATAAAACGGGAATTATCCATGTTCTTGCGGAAGATGCCGCTTGGTTTGTTTTTGTCGAATTCGATGCGTCCTTTATCGATGCCCATGATGTCGGCGATCATAAAGGCGATCTCCTTGACGCTGTGTTCCTCGGTAGAGCCGATGTTAAGCACCTGAGGATCGTCGTAGTTATCGAGCGCCCACATATATATCCGGGCAATGTCGGAGGAGTAGGTGTACTCGCGAAGGGGGGCACCGTCTCCCCAAACGATGATTTTTGACTCCGCATTGCGATTCTCATAAAAGCGCCGGATCAGACCGGGCAGCATGGGGGCGTCGTTCTCATTGAAATTATCGTTCTCGCCGAAAATACCGCTGGGGATCAGTCCGATTACGGAAAGGCCGTACTCCTCGCGGTAGGAGCGAACGGCGGGTTCTATCAGCCGCTTGGCGAAGGCGTACCCGTAGTTGGATTCGTGAGCCTGGCCGTCGTGGATATTGTCCTCATTCAACGGCAGCGGCGCCTTTGCCGGATACATGCCGCCGGACAGGGTCATTATGGTCTTGTCAACGCCTGACCGGCGCGCTGCTTCGAGGACGCTGAAAATCATCAGCGTGTTATCCCGCATCAGGCTTGCTTGGCGCTTCATGCTTAATCCGATGCCGCCGCTTACCGCAGCCAGATGAATAATAGCGGCGGGATGCACGTCCTGAACATAGGTGATCGTCTGCTTAATGTCGGTGAGGTCGCATTCATTTGCCGAGGAAAAAATAAACCCGGTTTCAGCGTAATCATCCCGGATCGTCTTGAACGCCGATCCGGCGACGGCTGAACTTCCCGTCACCAGAATCTTTCTGTCCATGTCTAGGTTTCGTCCCTCTGCCTCTCCGACACATTGGGATCCCTGCCGGAAAAAATCTCCCGCAGGAATTGAAATAACACCGCTCCGCCCCACTTGAAAACCTTGAGCTTGCGCTCACCGCCGAGTCTTGCCGGTTCGGAAGCGGCGATCTCGCCGGCGCGACGCCTGTACTTGGCGGTCCTGGCGGAAATGAAAGGGTCCCAGCACAGCTCGCCCGGCGATATACCGAGCAGACGCTCTATCCAGTCGAAGTTTTTTTCGTCATAGGCGCCGATTTCCTTGACGTAATCACGGCGGTAAGCGCGGAAAATCCCCAATACGTCCGTGAACTTGCCGCCAAGAAAGATATTGACCGTCTTGGTGAAAAGCCAATTGCCGAAGCCGGTCACTATATCGTCATCATCGCTGTTGGCTTCATTCAAGTAACGCGAGGCGATTACCAAGTCGTACCCTTCTTTCATCTTTTCCACCAGTTCCGGGATTTTCTCCGGAATGCAGTTCCCGTCCGGGCTGAAGGTAATTACCACGTCGCTTTTGATCGAATCCCAGACTGACCTGTACCCGCCGCGAATGCCGGGTTTTTCCTGGAGATACAGATCGTATCCGTTCTCCCTGATCCACTCGACGGTGCCGTCGGTCGAACCGCCGTCGATGAAAAGAATACGATCGACCCATTCCCGCTTGACGCGGGGCATGATCGCGCGGCAGCCATCGATCTCGTTTAGGGTCAGGACGATCAGGGTTGTAGTTATTTCGGGCATGATTAACGAATGTGTGTAATGACCGAATTAGAGCGCGTCAAGGTTGATCAGAAGCGGCCCGGCCTCCGGGCGCTTTACGAAAAACGTATTGCCGGCGTAAATATCGCCGGCCCTCGTCAGGTCGTCTTCCGTCAGCGGGCCGAGGGCGGCAGCCTTGACGTTTTCATGGACTTCCTCGGGAGTCATGATTCCGGGAATGACCGAGGCGACGCCGTCATGGGACAGGCAGAAGCGCAGGGCGGCGCCGGCTATGGGAGCGGGCAACGCCTGTCCGAACAGGCGGCGGCCTTCACGCCAGCGCATGATCTGCTCTTCAGGCCAGCGGCTGCGGTGATCGGACTCATCGAATATTGCCTTTCCGTCAAGGCGATCCGAAAGGAACCCGAAGCACAACGGCGTACGGGCGATGATGGAACAACCGGCCTCTCTGACGACGCCCAGCACCCCGAGCGCCCGCTGGTCCATCAGGTTGAGATTGACCTGGAAGGCGTCCACGGGAAAGCGTTCAAGCAGGACAGGGCAATCCCCCGGCTCGCGCACGGAAACCCCTATGGCCCTGATCTTGCCCCGGCTTTTGAGGCGCTCCAGCGCGGCAAAGGCATCGTCCAGTCTGTCCGACGCCGGGTCAGGATTATGCAGCATAAGCATGTCCACATAATCCGTCCCAAGGCGTCTGAGACTGCCCTCCAGCGAAGCGATGACGGCGGCGGGGGAAAGATCGAGAGGCGCCCTATAATCCACGCATCCGGCCTTGGTGGAGATCACCACCCGGCTGCGGCATTGTGCGAACGCCTCGCCGATCAGCGACTCGCTTTTACCATAGACATTGGCGGTATCAAAGAAGGTGATGCCCTCGTCCAGGGCCGCCTTGAGGGCCGAGCGGGAAACGTCATCATCGGCATCGCCGTAAGAGGTGGCGCCGGGAGTCCGACCGCCGATGCCCCAGGCGCCGAAACCGATCTCGGAAACACGGATGCCGGTTTTTCCGATCTCGCGGTATTTCATAATTTGTTATCCAGCGGCTTGCACGGATACAGGTAGGCGCCCTTCTTGTTGCCGTACCACACCACATGACGCATCCACTCCTCCCACGATCCCCATGTCTCTTTCGAGCGGGGAATGCGGTAGACGCCCGGCGACTTGTCCACATGGCCGGCCTTGCCGAGAGCGGCATGGAAAGCGGGCAGGGCATAGTTCAGTTCAACCGTAATATCCTCGGTGAGGTTGGGCTGTTTCAGCAGCATCGAATTATAGCTCACCGCCTCGCGCAGCAGCGAACGCGGCGCCCTGTCGCCGATAATGCCGGCGAGAATGTCCTCGGATTCTTCGTAGAACCGACCCAGCTTGCCCTCAATTGAAATCCTGATGAAGGCGTATTCATCGGCCGGCCAGTAGATGCCGAGCCATTCTCCGCTGAAGACGTATTCAAGACCGCCCTTCTGTATCTTGCGCGCCTCGTCCTTGAAAAAACCGGCGATCTCTCCGATCAAGGGATAGCGCGAGCGGTCGGCGTGGACAAAGGCGGCGATCATGGCGGTGAACGGCGTCCCGGCGCAGTAGTGGCCGACCAGCAGGGGAACCTGAAGCAGCTTGTCAAAATGCAGGAAAGCGGCCATCCAGCTATAGGCGCGGGCGCGCCGCCAGGCGGCGGGGGGCATGGAAGCGGTAGCCACCGACAATTTCTGGGTCTCGTAAATGCCGTCCTCGTGATCGTCCCTGTGGCCGTGAACATTGATGCTGCGGCTTTCAACCACGACCATGCCGTACTTTTTCTGGTATTCGGGCGAACCCATCTCGGCGTTGGGCAGGATGGACAGGTTGTTGAACTGGATGCGGTTATGCTGTCCGTTCTCGATACAATGGCCGATGCCCTTGATGTAGCTCTTGTAGGTCTCGCCGGGCAGGCCCAGAATCAGGTCGGTATAGGTGACTACGCCGTCATCCATGAAGCGATGCTGCAACTCCTCGAAAGAGTCGAGATCGATGTTGTCGCGCTTGATTGCTTTAAGGGTCTTCTTGTCCAGAGACTGGAAGGACACGGTCACTCCCTTGTTGAGGCCGGCGTCGTTGAGAACTTTCTGGGTAAGATAGGCGCGCTCGGTGGCGTTCTTGGTGTTCTGTACGGAAAGGGCATGGGGATAGCCCAGGCGTTTCTTGTTGTCGGCCACATAACGCACGATGTCGATGTCGCGCTTGAGAATACCGAAATTGGCATCGCAACAGAAAATAAACTCGATTTTTTTATTGGAGAACCAGTCCGCCTCGGCCTTGATGCGCTCCATGTCAAAGACGGC
This sequence comes from Rhodospirillales bacterium RIFCSPLOWO2_02_FULL_58_16, assembly GCA_001830425.1. NCBI lineage: Bacteria > Pseudomonadati > Pseudomonadota > Alphaproteobacteria > Rhodospirillales > Rhodospirillales bacterium RIFCSPLOWO2_02_FULL_58_16. The sequence goes on along the minus strand of MIAA01000018.1, from coordinate 8,755 downwards.
GACCTTGCCGGAAACGGACGATCCCCAATCACAAAAGGTGCAGGAAAACGGACAGCCCCGGTTGGTCTCCCACATGGCGATCCAAATCTCGTTATCGCCCATGGCCTCCATCAGCGCATCGAAGGCGCCCGAAAGATATGGCGAGGGAATGGACGACAAATCCTTCAGCCGCGCCTCCGGCTTGGTGAAGATAAAGCGGCCTTCGCCGTCCAGATAGCTGACGCCTTTTATGCCGGGGTCTCTCCCCGGATAGGATTCAAGCAGTTGCAGAAATATCTGCTCGCCGGCCCCGTGCGCCGCCACGTCGATAAAGGGATTTTCGCGCAGAAAATCCTCGGCGCGGTCGGGAACATGCGGGCCGCCGAAAATGATCAGGCAATCCGGGTTTTGCTCCTTCAACCGTCTGGCGGTAGCCAGCGAAATATGGATGTTCCAAACGTAGACGCTGAACCCGGCGACATCCACGCCCTTCAAACTTTCGAGATTCCTGTCGATATGTCGGCGCTTGTAAACGGGCAGAATGAAATTATAGCGTGCGGGGTCAACGGCGTAAGCCTCGACATAAGCCTGCAACAGGCCGATGGTGTACGGCAGGTAACTCTGCCCGGAAAAACTGTTGTTGATCTGGACAAGGCCGACGCGAACCGGAGAACGACCGTTCACGCTAAAAAGGTCCACGGAACTTGAGTTGATAGGCCATCTCGGCATGCCCGGCGTCCGGCTCCCAGACGGCGGCATCAGGACGGACCATTCGGTGAATGCGGGACGCGATGGTTACCGGCGTCGGATAAAAGCCCTTCTCAAGGGCCGAGGTGGTGGGGCATGTGGTCGGCGCAAAGCCCATCCTGGATACCATGATGGGCCGCTCGCCGCCCAGTCGCTCGGCGACTCCGGCAAGAATCTCGGCGCTTGCCCCCGTCGATGTCCAGGCGTTATCGACCACCAGCAGCCGCCCGGTTTTGCGCACGGACTTTGTGATCGCATCCATGTCCAGCGGCGCCAGGGAAATGGGATCGATGACCTCGGCGGAAATGCCGATTTCGGCCAGCAGCTCCTGAGCGCGCAGGCTTTCCACCAGCATGTTGGAAATGCCGACGACGGTGATGTCGTCACCCGGCCTGACGATACGCGCCTTGCCGAACTCTACCGTGTAAGACTCCTCCGGCACGAAAGCATCGGTATAGTACAACATACGATGCTCGACGAAAATAACCGGGTTGTTGTCGCGGATGGCGGCGATCATGCAGCCCTTGGCGTCGTAAGCGTTGGACGGCGCCACCACCTTGAGTCCGGGGACATGCATGAACATGCCGTGCAGGGCCTGGGAGTGCTGGGCGCCCTGCCCCCATGACTTGCCGATGATGGCGCGCACCACCATCGGCGCCTTGAGTTGACCATTGTACATATAATGAGCCTTGGCCGACATGTTGACCAACTGGTTCATGCACAGCATCAGGAAATCCATGCGAATGTGTACATGGATGGGACGCAGCCCCGCCATGGCGGCGCCGGTGGCGATACCGGTAACGGCGTCTTCGGACAACGGCGACTCGATTACCCGGTCGGGGCCGAAGCGTTGGACCAGCCCCCTGGTAGACCCCAGAATAGCCTTGTGGTCGGTAACATTGAGGCCGATGACGAAGACGCTTTCATCGCGCTCCATCTCCATGGCCACGGCTTCGCATAAGGCGTCGCCATAACTCAGTATTCTTCCGCTTTCAATCGGCGAAGACATGGGCATACAACTGTTCGGGTTCAGGCCAGGGTCCGGCGTCGGCGAATTGAACGGCGTCGGCGATCATCTCCTCGATCCCGGCGTCAATGGTCCGGCGACGGCCCTGATCCAGCATGGCGCCGACAACCTCCATCTGGTCTTTGGCCTGCCATGCCTCAAGAGCGGCGCGCTCGCGGTAGCCGTCATTATAATCCTCGTTAGGCCCCACATGTTCGCGCCAGCGGTAGGCGGCGCACTCCATGAAGGCGGGTCCGTTGCCGGCGCGGATATATCCCACCAGTTCCTCCGCCGCTTTGCGGATGGAAAAGACATTGCCGTCGGCAACATGCCGCGCCGGGATGCCGAAGGTCTCCACCCGCCTGCTCAACGCTTCGTTGGCCCAGCGTTCCTCGATGCGGGCGTGGATGGCGTAGCCGTTGTTCTCGCAGACGAACAGGACGGGAATCTTGTGCAAGGAGGCGAAGTTCAGACTTTCGGAGAAAACCCCTTCTTCCGAGGCGCCGTCGCCGAAGAAACACACAACTATCCGCCCCCTGCCCTCTCTCTTCAAAGCCATGGCGTATCCCACCGAGACCGGGATTGTGGTGGCGACCACGGCGGACATGCCGAGCACATTGCGTTCCATGTCGATCAGGTGCATGGAGCCGGCCTTGCCGCCGGCGCAGCCGTTCGCCTTGCCGTACATCTCGGCCATGAAGCGCCTAAGGTCGCCGCCCTTGGCGATATAGGCGGCGTGTCCCCGATAGGTGGCGGACACCACGTCATCGTCGCCGACTGCTCCGATAACGCCGACCGAGACGAATTCCTGGCCGATGGACAGATGAATGGGGCTTTTGATCACGTCGGACGGGTAGAGACGCGCCACCTCTTCCTCGGTGCGCCGGATCAGCCTGAGCGAACGGTAAATGTCTTCAACCATTCCCGTTGTATACAAGCTTCTCCGAGGAGACGAAAGGGGGCGGATAGCCCCTTCACACTCCGAGCCACTTGATGATTCCCAGCATGTTGATCACGGTGGCGGCGCCCTGCATTACCAAAAGACTGACTTCCCTCTGCGCCCACGCAACCAGGCCCCACAGCACGGACGAGACCAAAAACAACATGAACCCGTGGGCGACGACCCCGATGTTCATGGCGATAATCAACGCTCCGCCGATGCCGGCGACAGTGCCGACCCATTTCATGACGGACAGGAGGCGGGCGTACCGTTGCCGCACCGACAATAAATGTTGCGTCATCTTCTTTTCTGCCCTTTTGCGCTGTTTATGCCTGTATCCGCCGTCCTGCGCCGCCATGCCGTAACGCCACAGGCGAGACGCTTTTTTTCTGACGATGCTTTATCATGGAACCACAGGCAAACACAGATAAGAGTCTTCCGCTCAAAGCTTTCCCGGATCGCCCATGGTGAGAACGCGGCGGATTTCATCGGTTTTGAAGCCCAGCGCCATCGGACGGCGCACCCCCGGCAACGCCGCCGAAATTTGCGCCCGCGCATACGACAACCCATGTGTTCACGCGAAGATGCGAAGTAATTCTAATCATGGGCGATCCGCCGAACGCCCTCTGTTTTCTTGCCTTCGCGTCTTCGCGCCTTCGCGTGAAACAGGACTGAACAGGTATTCATCCGTGGCCGAAAATTCCTCGTCCCTGCATCAGATCGTGATGAAATCGGTGGTGACGAGCTGTTGGTTCTCGACCACGGAAACCAGGGTAAACTCGTCAGCCGTGACGTTATCAACCGTCGCATCGGTTGCCCATGACAGGGATGTGTCAGTTGCCCCCATATCGTTAACGGCGGCGGCCAGAGTATCCAGCAGGCTGAACTTGTCGCCGCCGGAAACAAAGTCGGTAATTCTGTCATAGCCGGTATTAGCCCCGGCTACTGGCGGCGGCGGCGAATGTCGCCTATATGATCAGGGCTAAGACTCATTAAATCCATGAATTCCGCACGAAGCGGAAAAGGCGGCCCGGCGCTTCGGGCGCGTCAAAAAGGAGGCGGACGGACGGCATGATCTATAAAGTCCTCGCCGATGCCGTCTTATGGGGGCATCTTTTTTTTATTCTTTTCGTCGTGTTCGGCGGATTGTTTGTATTCCGCCGGCCGAAAGCGGCATGGGTTCACGTCCCCGCATTCCTGTGGGGAGGAATCATTGAGATCGGCGGCTGGGTTTGTCCGTTGACCTACCTGGAAAACGACCTCCGCCTGCGGGGCGCTGCGGCGGGATACAAAACCAGCTTCGTAGAAAATTATATTTTGCCCCTGATCTATCCCGATCTTCTGTTTTCCGGAAATTTCCCGCAAAGCGGTTTCATCTGGATCGGATTATTTGTCCTGACCCTGAACGGCGTCATTTATTGGCGGATCATAAGAAATTTTCGCAAAACAACCCGTTAGGGCCACAGGGGCATGAGGTTGTTGCCGCCCTGCCGGGGCCGGTGGTCAGAAACCGGCGGGAGCAGTATGGTTAATCGTCAGACGGCAGTTCCGCCTCGAACCCTGCCGCGCCGTAGGAGGTACGCCTGCCGCCGCCGTGATTGCGGACCAGAAGCCCACGCGACAGCAGGTCGTTGATGTCGCGGTTCGCGGTATCGACCGAGCATTTGCCGAGCGCCGCCCATTTGCGGGCGGTGAGGTTGCCCTCGAAGCCGTCCATGAAGCGGTTAAGGATCGTCTTCTGACGCGCCGAAAGGGGTTCCTCGGCAAAGCGCCGCCGGAACTCGGCCTTGTTGAGCACGGCGCGGCTCTTTTCTTCGGCTGCGTCGATGGCGCTGCCGAAGCAGGCCACGAACCATGTAAGCCATTCGGTGATGTCGATGGTTCTTTTCTGTGTGTGCTCCAAGACCTCGTAATAGCGGCTGCGCTCGCGTTGGATCTGAGCCGAGACGCTGTAAAAGCGCTGCCCGGCGCCTTCCATCTGCGCCAATGCCAGATCGGCGATGGCGCGCGCCATGCGGCCATTGCCGTCATCGAACGGATGAATGGTGACGAACCACAGATGCGCGATGCCGCTGCGCAAAAGGCCATCCAGCGGCGGCGGATCGTTAAACCAGGCCAGAAACCGTTTCATCTCAGCCTTGAGGCGTTTCGCCGGCGGCGCTTCGTAATGCACTTTCTGACGACCCAAGGGACCGGACACCACCTGCATGGGACCGTCCTTGTCGGTGCGCCAAGCGCCGACGGTAATCTTGCGAAGGCCCGAATAGCCGGTGGGAAGCAAGGCGGCATTCCAGGCGAACAGCCGCTCCGCCGTCAGCGGCCTGGCGTGGTTGTGCATGGCGTCCAACATCATCTCGACCAGACCATCGACCTTGCGGTCGGATGGGGCAAGCCCGGCGTCGGGCAGACCGAGGCGGCGCGCCACTGAGGACCTTACGCCGGCAAGATCAAGTTTTTCGCCTTCGATCTCGGAAGTTCGAATCACATCCTCGACGGTCGCTTGCAACTCGGCTTGACGCTGGAGATCGAAGCCGAGGCGCTTCATCTGGCCCAGCAGCCGTCCTTGTTTGTGACGGGCCTCGGCCAGCGGAGACAAGAGAACTTCAGCGTCCCAGCGAAACATGGGCCAGTCGTCTGTCTGCCAAATGTACATGATTGTTCTCCGCAAATTATGCGGCGAACATACGCCAATTCGCCGCATCCGGCAACCGGTTTATCCGCATTATATGCGGAGAAACGACGGCCTTTCGCCGCACAGCTTTTTGAACGGGGAGTTTTCCATCCCATGCCCACCCGCCGCGAACAAATTCTCGCCGCCTTGCCGGCAAGGATGCAGACGGTCCCGTCCGCCGCCATCAAGCGCGAGGAGCCGCTGCCGGAGAAGGCGCCTTCCGCCGGGCTGGTCGGCAGCCTCTTTGGCATCGCCGCCTTAGCCGCCGCCGAGGGTGAGATTGCTACCCGATGCGTGTTCGAGTTGCCCAAGGCTCCGGCTGCCGTCATCGGCGTCGGCAACCGCGTCGCCTGGGACGGCACGGCCAAGCAGGTGGTGTTGCCGGGAGTCGGGCTGTGTATGATCGGCGTTGCTGTTGCCACCGCCGGGAACGGAACGACCACGGTGCGCGTTAGGCTTGACGGGGTGGCGACTGAGGTGGCGTAACTTGCATGATGTTTCAGGTGGGCAAGGGCTACTCCCTCGCCCCCTTTGGAATATTGAAAGCCTGCACTGCGAGGTAAATGTCTCGGTCCAGGTCGTGTTTTTGCCGGAACAAATATCGTGCGTGGGTATCGCTGACCTTCCGTAACTCCCTTTTGAAGTTTGTATGCTGTGATATTGAGGCGCCAATACCCGTCAGAACATTACTAAAATCCGCATTCTTGCTGAAAAGGAGAAGGGCGGCCTTGGTATCCCTCCATGTCAGGTAGCTGAGTATTTGATCGATAGCTGCGTGAAACGCCTTTACCCCCTGCCAAAATTTGCACTCGGCAATGAAAGCATTTTTACCGTCCGCTCGAATTAAGATATCGGTTTTTCCTTGGGCATTAAACGTCTCGCCGGTGGCGTCGCCTTCATAGTGCCCGTTAAGATTCACAAGAATTATATCCCGTATTTGTTCCTCGCCCATATTAACGAACGTGGTTGGGCTACGCTCGATGCTCTGCGACAGACGGTCGATAACGGTGAGGATAAAGTCGTATTCTGCGTCCGGTAGCGCTGGTTCCGGCTTGAACGCTTCCCTCGGCGTCGTAGGCAACACGATTGGCCGCTTCTTCCTAACTGCTGGAACTGAAACGCTGCTGGCCAAGTCGGCTCTCCTTTTCACCGGCAAACCAAGTGCGCTCACCATGTTGGCTTGTTCCAATATGCGACGCTTACGGTCCCCTACACACCGCTCGGCCACCTTCCAAACACAGGCATTCCAGGTGTCACAATCGTTTTTTATCCACGTCAATGACTCCTCAATTTGGCCCACAGTGGCATCGATATTCTGACGGGTTAGTTTAGGGTCGAGCTTTACATCCTGGAGGGTGATTTGAACACTCGATCCAGAGACGCGACCGCGTGGTGGACTGGATGAATAAGTTGATGCCTGAAATCCAAATAGATCGGCCTCCCCTTCGAAAGGAATAGCTACTGTTACATAGGAACCGGGAACATGGCACGGGCCGTCTCGGGCGCGAACATCGTATTCCCAGTGGTCGCTGACATCTATCTTGGTCTCGCCCTCGCTATCAATGTGCATTTGATCCCGAAGAAGCCGAGGCGGATCAAGCGTGAATTTTTCTACCAGATATCCGATCAAGTCCGGTTCGCTTGCCGCCAGAACCTTATTACGTTCCCAGCGCTCAACCTCATTTCGAATCTCGGCTTTGTACCCGCAGATCAGGGCACCAAGATCCTTCCCGTAAAACAACAGATCGCTTCTAGACAAAGGGCACCTCACATCTCATCTGAAGAAGACCCCCAAGCCAGAACCCCATCGGTCGGGAACTACAGCCGCGATTTCCCTCGCCGCCGCCCTCGTTCGATGAACGGAATTCAGCGGCGGATTGTACCCTGCAATCAGACTTTGTTCGATTTGCAATCGTAGCCATTCGCCTTCATTGATAGTCACGCAATGAAGACGATCCGACAACCGCACAATTTGCGGATCGTCCCGCTCATGCTCCCGGATGCGTCGACCGACACCGTCCGACTGTCCGACATAGACCGCATAATAGGTATTGTTGATTAAGCGGCTGTAAATATACACGCCCGCGAAGTCACTAAGGGGCTGGGACAGCGACCAAATGTTAAACATCCTTCCTCCCCAGGCACATGTGCCCAAGGGCTAAATACGTCGGGGGTGCGGCGAAAAGACCAAACATGGGTAACCTCATTCACAATGGGACTGCGGCCATTAAACTCACCGCCGCCAGCACGAACACAATTTGTAGTGTCAGCATACAGGCAAACATTCTAAATATAGCTTGATCTTAATGTGTGTCAAGAAAAAAGAATATTTAGCGAACATCCCCCTTCCCGTGTCGCATCCGTGTTGCACGGAATCGCCGGTATCGGCGGTAAGCCTTTGTAATTGCGTGGTTTCGCGTTGCGTTCTTTTGCAACACGGGACGGAGAATCAAAAACCCCGTAACCATTTGAGATTACGGGGTTAATTTGGTTGCGGGGAGAGGATTAGTCAAAAACAGGCTTGGGCCTGTTTTTGATCCTCGGCTTTCGCCTCGGACCGCGCCGAAAGGCGCGTCCCTCGGACGCTTCGCGTCCTCGCGAACCTGTGACGCTCATTCACCCCGTCCACGCCGACCAAACAAAAAGGGTCCCATGAGGGACCCTTTTTGTTTGGTTGCGGGGAGAGGATTTGAACCTCTGACCTTCAGGTTATGAGCCTGACGAGCTACCGGGCTGCTCCACCCCGCGCCAAAGTCCGACGACTCGCGCCGCCGGTTAGATCGCCGTGGAATTATGAAAAGGTTTTTGAGCGCAATCTAAAGTCCGCTTTGAAGACCTGGCAGCGACCTACTCTCCCGCGCCTTAAGACGAAGTACCATCGGCGCTGAGGGGTTTCACTTCCGAGTTCGGGATGGAATCGGGTGGGTCACCCTCGCCATAACCACCAGGTCATCAAAACGGACTCTACCTGCATTTTTAACTAACTGTGTTTTTTCGTAAGTTGTCTTGTATTCCATTGTTTGAGCTTGTCCATACGCACAAGCGCAATCTAAAGCCTATCGAGCAATTAGTACTGGTAAGCTTCACGTGTTGCCACGCTTCCACACCCAGCCTATCAACGTGGTGGTCTTCCACGGCTCTCAAGGGAGACCTTGTTTTGAGGGAGGCTTCCCGCTTAGATGCTTTCAGCGGTTATCCCGTCCGTACATAGCTACCCAGCAATGCCGCTGGCGCGACAACTGGTCCACCAGAGGTTCGTCCACCCCGGTCCTCTCGTACTAGGGGCAGCTCCTCGCAAATCTCCTACACCCACGGAAGATAGGGACCGAACTGTCTCACGACGTTCTAAACCCAGCTCACGTACCACTTTAATCGGCGAACAGCCGAACCCTTGGGACCTGCTCCAGCCCCA
>MIAA01000017.1 GCA_001830425.1 Rhodospirillales bacterium RIFCSPLOWO2_02_FULL_58_16 | reverse complement strand
ATATCTAAAATCTCTCTATCTAAAAACCGGACAAAACAACCTTACCCTAGAGTCCCCGAATATAGCTCCCGTAAAAAGCTGGAGCGGGTGAGGGGAATCGAACCCCCGTCGTAAGCTTGGAAGGCTTCTGCTCTACCATTGAGCTACACCCGCCAACTGAAAAACCCCTTAATCACGCAATCCTTATTACACAAGCCTCTCACGGCGAACGCCGTTCCTGGCAAATGGTGGAGGGAGCTGGATTCGAACCAACGTAGGCGTACGCCAACGGGTTTACAGCCCGTCCCCTTTAGCCACTCGGGCATCCCTCCCGGCGCAGCCCGTTCGGCGCCGACGCATCGGCAAATCAAGGGCACCGATCCGGCCGGCGAATAATGAGGATTTACAGCCGGTTGTCAACGTCAAAAGACAAAAAAAATCAGCAAACAACCCCGTCACGGCCAAGACCCGCCGGAGATGTTTGCAGACACCAATATAAAAATGATGTTAACTGCGTTCATGACAAAGCGCAAGCACTTGTCCAAACGCCCTTCGACGGAACGGGGAAAAGAAGGTCCCCGCAAGGATGGAGCGCTGTGGATTTACGGCATTCACGCGGTAACGGCGGCAGCGGCCAATCCCCGTCGCCGTTGTTTGAGGATCATCGCGTCGGCGCAGGGCGGACACGGGGTTGAAACCCGCTTGGCCGAAGCGGCGGAAGCGTGCGCGACGGAGAGGCCGGCGCCGGAAATCCGCGACCGCCTGGAACTGGACCGGATATTGCCGCGAGACGCCGTTCACCAGGGGGCGGCGGCGCTGGTCACGCCCCTGCCCGAGACGACGCTGGAGGATGTGCTCCGAAACGCCGAGGGACAAAAAAACGCAGTGGTGGTGATCCTTGATCAAGTCGTCGATCCCAGAAATGTCGGCGCTGTCCTGCGCTCGGCGGCGGCATTCGGCGCGTTGGCGGTGATCGTTCAGGACCGCCACTCGCCGGAAGCCACCGCCTTGATGGCCAAGGCCGCCGCCGGCGCCATGGAAACGATGCCGCTGGTGCGCGTCACCAATCTGGCCCGCGCCATGAGCGCCCTCAAACATTCCGAATTCTGGTGCATCGGCATGGCTCCTCAAGCCGACAAAACCATAGGCGAAGCCGGACTCGGCGGCCGGCTGGCGCTGGTCTTCGGCTCGGAAGGATCGGGTCTGCGCCGCCTGACCGCCGAAACCTGCGACCTGCTGGTCAGAGTGCCTATCACAAGCGCCGTCGAAAGCCTGAACCTGTCCAACGCTGTCGCCATCGCCCTTTATGAACTGCGCCGCGACTGAAAAATTAGACCTTGACATAACGTTCAATATTTGTTCTAATTTGGTTCTGCTTATGTCGCGATTGCATCGGACGCTGGCAACAGCTAAACCATTACGATAGCAAATATAAATTTTACGCAATATTAGGTAGCGGAGGTCATGGCGTTTTTTTGGAAAAAGCCGTGGATTATAAAAGCGGCGGTTCTGATTTTGTTCACAATGATTTGCGCCGCCGGCTTTGCCGGCAATTTGATGAGCGGCGCGGATCACGTCTCCGGGGGCGATAAGGAATCCATCCCAGGCCCCATTGCGGCAAGCGTCGTGGAGGTGACCGACGGCGACACGTTAGTGGTGCGCGCCTATATTTGGCTCGACCATGAGGTAGAGACCAGGGTCCGCCTTGACGGCATTGATACGCCCGAACTGAAGGGCGGGTGCGAGAAGGAAAAACGTCTCGCCCGACTGTCCCGCGATTTTGTCATTTCTTGGGTCAAGGACCGCAAAATCGTGCTTACCGATATTAAATACGATAAATACGCCCGGCGCGTGATCGCCCGCGTCAAAACGCCTGCCGGGGAAGACCTGGGCCAAGCCCTGATTGCCGCCGCCAATGCCCGCCCCTACGCCGGCGGCAAGCGCCAACCCTGGTGTTAGCGGTTTGTGTGCCGGCCCGCTCTATTCCGCCTTGGCGGTTTTGGCGCGCACGTCATAGGCGTGTTTGGTTTGCCAGGTCTTGATGAAGTCGGCCAGTTCCTTGTCCGGCCCGGCGGGGAGCATCACATGCAGCTTTACATAATGGTCGCCGCGCCGGGCATCGTCGCCGCCGATGCCCTTGCCCTTGAGGCGAAGCGTGGAGCCGGTGTTTGATCCCGCCGGCACGGTCACCGACACCGGGCCGTCGATAGTGGCGACTTCGATTTTGCCGCCCAGCACCGCCTCGGGCAGGGAAACAGGAATTTCCGTATGAATATCGTTGCCTTCGCGCCTGAACGAGGGGTGGGGATCAACCAGTATGGTGACCAGGGCGTCGCCCGCTTCATCGTTGATGCCCGGTATTCCCTGACCCTTAAGGCGCAATGTCCGGTTATCCTCGGTTCCTTGCGGGACGTGAACATCCAGCCGCTTGCCGTTGGTCATGCCGACACGCTTGGTGACGCCTTTGGCGGCTTCAAGGAAGTCCACCTTGAGGGTGTAGGTGACGTTGGCGCCGCGCACCTTGATGCCTGATCCTTCCCTGGCGGCGCGTTTCCTGAAAAAACTGTCGAAGGGTTTTTGGGCGTTTTTGTAGGCTCCGGCGCCCGGTCCCGGTCGTCCGGGGCGGCATTTATTGCCGTCGGCGTCAATCTTGCCGCTGTTGTAAAGCGCCCGCTTTTCGGGATCAGACAGCAACTCATAGGCCGCTGACAGCTCTTTGAACTCATCCTCGGCCCAGGGGTTTCCGGGATCGCTGTCGGGATGAACCTCGCGGGCAAGCTTGCGATAAGCCTTCTTTAGCTGCTCTTGGCCGGCGCTGCGGGGGACGCCCAGTATCTTGTAAGGGTCTTTCATGATTATGCCGCCCGGGGAAAGTTTTTTGGTTTTACGGGTTCCTTAAAATATTCCCAGCAAAAAACATGCCCGTCACAACGAAAGACGGGCATGCCGAAGACAATGCCGAACAACGAGATATATCCGGCTTACCTGGTGATATTCCAGGAGCCGTTGGGTTGCCTGCACGCGGTGCCGGTGGCGGTTTCCTGCTTGCCGCCGATGTAGATCGTGGTCTCGTAGTCGCGGCAGGTATTGCCTCTATCCTCGAAAGTACGGGTCGGCGTGAACGAGCCGGAATGGCCGGAATCCGGGTTGTTCCAGCTCGAAGCGACGCCGCTCTTGTTGTATTCAAACGTATTCTGGGCGGTGCGTTCGGCGTACATCTTGTCGGCCTGATCCAGCGACTTGCCCAAACTGCCGCCCAGCCACGCGCCGCCGAGGGCGCCGATGGCGATCGCCGCCATCTGTCCTTTGCCGTCGCCGATCTGCGAGCCGGCCAAGGCGCCAAGCCCGGCGCCGAGCAGGGTGCCTCCGGCTTGCTTCGGGTTATCCTGTATGTCCTGGCATGAGGCGAGAACAACAGCGGCCATCAACAGTGAGGTAAAGCGGGGGATATTCATTATTGTGTACCTTCATAAAGTGGGTTCTTGATAGAATGTCGGATCAGACCTTCCTTCCGCGCTGTATATTATACCGTAAAATTTATTTCCAGGTGTTAACGCAGGGATATGTTTTTCGCAACCGATCAGAATCCGATTGCTCTGTTCAAGGAGTGGTTCGCCGAAGCCCAAGGCTCCGAGCCTAACGACGCAGACGCCATGGCGCTGGCTACCGCCACGCCGTCAGGGGCGCCTTCGGCGCGCATGGTGCTGCTTAAATGCGTGGATGAGCGCGGGTTTTCCTTTTATACCAATCTGGAAAGCCGCAAGGCGGAAGAACTACGCGCCAACCCCCGCGCCGCGCTGTGTTTCCATTGGAAATCATTGCGCCGCCAGGTGCGCATTGAAGGAACGGTCGAGGCCGTGGACGGCGCCGAGGCCGACGCTTATTTTGCCGGCCGGCCGCGCCTCAGCCAGCTCGGATCATGGGCTTCCCGCCAGTCGCGGCCCCTTAAGGGGCGCCTGGAGCTGGAAGGCCGCATGGCCGAGTTCACCGCCAAGTTCAACATCGGCAAGATTCCCCGTCCCGACTTCTGGTCGGGGTTTCGGGTAGCGCCCGCAAGCATCGAGTTCTGGCAAGAGCAAACCTTCCGTCTGCATGATCGGGTTGTTTATCGTCGCAAGGACGGCGGCTGGGACATGGAGCGCCTGTACCCTTGAGAAATTCGGACGCCGACAATCGACTTCCTTCCGATGAGGCCGGGCGGCTTATGCGGATGGCTACCTACGCTTCCATATCCGTGGCCTGCGTGCTTATCATCGTTAAGCTGGGGGCGTGGATGGCCACCGAATCGGTGAGCATTTTATCGACCCTGCTCGACTCCCTGCTTGACGCCGGGGCGTCGATGGTCAATCTGCTGGCCGTGCGCCGCGCCCTGCAACCGGCTGATCGGAATCATCGCTTCGGCTACGGCAAGGCCGAACCGTTGGCCGGGTTGGCCCAGGCCGCCTTTATTTGCGGCTCGGCGATGATTTTGTTGATCCAGGCCGGGGATCGTTTTTTCCACCCCCGGCCCGTTCACAGCGCCGAGATCGGCTACGCCGTTATGTTGCTGGCCATTGTCCTTACCATCGGCCTGGTGCTCTTTCAGAAACATGTAGTAAGCAAGACCGGATCGGTCGCCATCAGCGGCGATTCCCTGCATTACCAGACCGATGTGATGATCAACGCCAGCGTCATTTTTTCCCTGTTTTTGTCTTCCCGAACGGGGTGGATGATGTTTGACCCCCTGTTCGCCATCGCCATCGCCGGCTATATCGTGTTCGGCGCCCGTGATATCGGCCGCGACGCCCTTAGACTGCTGATGGACCGCGAACTGCCCGAAGAAGAGCGGCGGCGCATCAAAGAGATCGCGCTTTCCCAACCCGGCGCTCTCAGCATGCACGACCTGCGCACCCGCTCATCGGGAATGATGACGTTTATCCAGCTTCATCTTGAAATGGACGGCGATATAACCCTGCGCGAGGCCCACGAAATTGCCGAAGCGGTTATGCACAAGCTCGAAAACGCCTTCCCCAACGCCGAGGTCATCATCCATGAAGACCCGAAAGGGGTGATGGAAAAACGGGTTGAGTTCAAATGAGCGCCGGGGATGCGCTTCGACACGTCGTCATATCATCCGCATTGAAATTCTTCAACGAGGGGACTAAGTTAGCAATGGTCGGCGCCTTTCCCTTCGGGTCGATGATGATCCGGGAACACGCCGCCCGCATTGGAGCGCCGGATGAGTAAAAAATTTACAAAAGAATTTACGGTCGGCACGTTGCAACAGGACATCCGCACCCAGATGGAAGCCTCACGGGAACTCCTTGATGTCGCCCGTGATCTTCAAAAGCTGGCCGAAGACGGCAATCCCGAGAGTAAAAAGACAATAAACGATGCGGTCCGCAGGCTGGCCCGGATCGGCAACATGGTGGTCGAAAACATCGGAGTCGTCAGCAGAGCGATGATTACCGCAACCGGGGGCCGTGGACGCTCGTGAGCGTTCCCCCTAATCCAAGCCCAAAAGAAGACATTGACGAAACTGCCGCCCACCTTGCCGGAATTGAGGCAGACGACGGCAAAGCTGCTTTACTTCTTTCAGCCGATGACCAAGTCAAGATTGGTCGGGCAAAATCCGAAGATAGCGTTCGCACTTTTGTTACTATGGGAGTGGTTGGAGCAAATATCGTGCTTTGGGTCATCGCCGGCGCCGCATATTTGTTCGGCAGCCAAGCAGCCCCCGGCGTCGTCGATGTCATAAAAGTCGCCATGCCGGTTCTCACCCTCATTCTCGGATACTACTTCGCCTCCTCACGGCGATAGCTTGGCTGGTTGAGTTCAAATGAGCGCCGGGAATCAGCATGAAATATTAGAATTCCTGTCCGACCCCAAGGCCTTCGGCGGCGGCGCAGAGAAGGTCAGGCGGGTGGAGACCTATATCTCCGTTGTCTTTCTGGTCGGCGACAGGGTGTTCAAGCTCAAGCGGGCGGTGCGTTTTTCCTATCTGGACTTCTCGACGCCCGAGCTTCGCCGCGCCGCCTGTGAGAGTGAGGTGATGGTCAACCGGCGCACCGCGCCTATGCTCTACAAGGGCGTCGTCCCGTTGACCCGTGAACAAGACGGCGGCTTGCGACTCGGCGGCGCGGGCGAGCCTGTTGACTGGCTGGTGGAAATGACGCGCTTTGACGAGGATGCCCTGCTTGACCGGCTGGCCCGGCGCGGCGCGTTGAACCGGCGGATTATGGAGGATCTGGCCGACGCCATCGCCAGCTTCCATAAAGAAGCCGAAGACCGTCCCGGCGAGGACGGTTGCGCCAACCT
Organism: Rhodospirillales bacterium RIFCSPLOWO2_02_FULL_58_16; assembly: GCA_001830425.1. NCBI lineage: Bacteria > Pseudomonadati > Pseudomonadota > Alphaproteobacteria > Rhodospirillales > Rhodospirillales bacterium RIFCSPLOWO2_02_FULL_58_16. The sequence goes on along the minus strand of MIAA01000017.1, from coordinate 18,669 downwards.
GATGATCGCCATCGACGGCAACGCCCAGCGCTTTGCCGAGTGCGCCGGGGGCGGTCTTGATCGGGCAAAGGTCGAGCGGCTTACGGCCCGATCACGACAGGTTCTGGAAGAGCGGAGGGCGCTTCTTGACCGGCGTCGGCGCGAGGGCCGCTTCCGCCGCTGCCATGGCGATCTGCACCTGCGCAATATCTTCCTGATGAACGGCGTTCCCACCCTGTTTGACGCCATCGAATTTAACGACACGTTCGTCAATATTGACGTCCTTTACGACTTTGCCTTCCTGCTGATGGATTTGGATCATCGGGATATGAAGCGGCTCGCCAATATCGCGCTGAACCGCTATCTGGACGTTGCCGGCGATGGTTCCGGTCTGGCGGCGCTGCCGCTGTTCTTGTCCTTGCGCGCCGCTATCCGCTCCCATGTCAGCGCCTCCGGCGCCGCCGGCCATTCCGACGCCGACGAGGCCGAACGTCTGCAAGAAGAGGCCCGCGCCTATCTGGAGCTGGCGCTGGGCTATCTTGCGCCGGCGGCGCCGCGCCTGATCGCCGTCGGCGGCCTGTCGGGAAGCGGCAAGTCGCGCCTTGGCCGTGAAATCGCGCCGTTCATAGGCTCCGGCCTGGGGGCCAGGATCGTCCGCAGCGACTCCGTGCGCAAGCGATTGGCCGGGGCGCCGATGATGAACCGTCTGGGAGCGGAAGGCTATGCCCCGGAAATGACGGAGCGCACCTATCAGGCCTTTAACGAGGAGATCGCCGCCGCGCTCCGTTGCGGCAGCGCGGTAATCGCCGACGCCGTTTTCGCCAAGCCCGAACAACGCCGCGCCATGGCGCGAATCGCCGCCGACGCCGGCGTTCCCTTTCATGGCCTGTGGCTGGAATCCGCGCCGGAAGTGAGGGAAAAGCGCGTCGTCACGCGCCAGAGAAATATATCCGACGTCACCATTGATGTGGTGCATAAACAAACAGCTTACGATACCGGCCCTATCGAGTGGGATATCATCGACAGTTCCGGTCCAAGAAAAAAGACCTTGGCCAGAGGGAAGAAGGCTGTCGGTTTATAGATACATGTTAACGGGCAATGGAGGGCGGCATGGCGATCAGAAAAATTCTTGTTCTTCTTGACGGGTCCGACGCGGCCAAGCCGGCGCTGGATGCCGCGTTCATGGCCGGACGCAATTTTTGCGCCCATGTCGATGTTGTTCATGTCCGTTCCGATCCCAGGGACATCCTGCCGCTGCTCAGCGACGACGTTTCGGGCTTGATGGTTGAGGACATGATCGGCCTCGCCGACAAGGAAGCGGGCGAGCGAGCAATCAGGGCGCGCCGCATGTTTGACGAAATATGCGCCCGTTATGCCGTTGCCGTGACCGATGAGGCGGCAAACCGTAACGCCATATCGGCGTCGTGGATCGAGATGACGGGCGGCGAAGACGAACTGTCGGAGCGCCGGGGAAGACTGGTCGATCTGATTGTCGCCGGAAGGCCGACCGCCGACGGCGATCCGTCGATGACGATGAATCTGCATGCCGCTATTTTCGAATCCGGTCGTTTGGTGCTGGTGGCTCCGCCCAAGGCTCCCGTCGCGCTCGGCCGCAAGGTCGCCGTTTCGTGGAACGGCAGCGCCCAGGCGGCCCGCGCAGTCGCCTCGGCCATGCCCGTCATCAAGGCCGCCGAGGAAGTGCTGATTCTCAGCGCCGAAAGCGAACGAACATCATCGGGAGCAGCCTCGGAGCTGGCCGGTTATCTGGCGTGGCACGGCGTTGCCGCGCTGACCAAGGCAGTCCGTCTTACGGCCCGTCCGGTGGGCGAGGCCATCCTTGAAGAATGCGCCGACGCCGGAATTGATGTGCTGGTAATGGGCGCTTACACCCATTCCCGCATGCGCCAACTGGTCCTCGGCGGCGTCACCCGCCATATGCTGGAAAACGCCGAAATATCGCTACTGATGGCTCACTGAAGCGACTATTTATCGGTGCTTTTAACTTGCTTGGGGAACCAGGTGACGGACGCTTCCGGCCCGGAGAGGCTACAGAGATTAGTAATAACGCTTGGGGACATTTTCCGCGACATCCGGTCATTGATAATTATGGTGCCGTGGTTAAGAAGCACCCAGGAAGCGCTGAGACAGGCATCCTGGGGAATCGCCTCGACGGTGATGAACGGCTTGCCGTCCCTTGTTCCGACCGTGAGTTTTCCTCCGAAGACATGGGTCTTTATATCCTCGCCGTTGGCGACGGCCTTCATCTGATCAATCAGAACCAAATTGTGGTGTGGCTCTTTCGGCGGACTCATTATGAAAAAATACGCAGTCGCTCCGGCGGCGACGGCGACGACGCCCAGCCCCAAAAATAAAGGAATGCGGCTTTTTGGTTTAAGGGAGAGACGTACGGCGGGACCCGGCCTGCGCCTCTCTTCCTCTGCGTCCGGCTCTAACGCCAATTCAGGCTCCGCCGCCGGCTTTTTGTTCTTCTCAAATTCAGCAGCCTTATGGACGCGGTCATTCTTGATTTGACGCAGGATGGCGGTGACCGTCTCCGCAATGCGCGGCAAGTCGCTCTCCGCCATATCGTCAGGGATCATCATGGTCAGCTCGGAGACAAACCTTTCGACCTCGGCAGGGTCATTCTTGCGGGTGTAGATTTTCTTGATGACAATGATGGTGCATTCCCTGAGCGCCACCGGAGATTGAGCCTGCGCGATCAAGGGAATGAGACCCGACGGCGGTATCTCAAATACCGCTTCCCAGTCCGTTGTTCCTCCCTGCATCTTCTGCCAGGATGACTTGTCCGAGACTGATATTGGGTCCGACATCGGGTTGGCCCGTCCCTCAAGAATTGGTATGCTGTCACCCCACAGTGTGACAAGCTCTCAAAAAAGTATGAACTAAGCAATAATGAAATCGGTGGTAGCAGCGAGTCGATGGAAATGACGGACGATAAAAAAACAGTGGTTATTACCGGCGGCAGTCGCGGCATCGGCCACGCTACCGCTGTTTGTTTTCTGGAGCGGGGCTGGCGTATCATCACCTGCTCGCGTGAGGATGCGCCGCCCGAGTGCCGGCGCGATCTTAACTGGACCCTGCATATCCCTACCGATCTCGGCAATAGCGACAGCATCGCTGATTTTGTTAAAAAGGCCAACGAGGCTATCGGCGACGGCCCCCTGCATGCGCTGGTCAACAACGCCGGCATGTCGCCCAAGGCTCCCTTCAAGGAGCGCCTGGGGTGCCTGAACGGCGATCTGGAGGCATGGCGGGATGTCTTTGAACTTAATTTTTTCGCCCCTCTGAAGTTGTCCAGGGGATTCGCCGCCGCCCTGCACCGGGGCAAGGGGGCGATAGTCAACGTCACCTCTATCGCCGGACACTCGATACATCCTTTTGCCGGTTCCGCCTATTCCATTTCCAAGGCGGCGCTGTCGGCGCTGACCCGCGAGATGGCCAACGAGTTTGCCGGCTTGGGCGTGCGCGTCAACGCCGTCGCTCCCGGCGAGATCGAGACCGATATGGTGGGACCGGAGTACGAGGCGCTGATTCCCCGTATTCCCCTTGATCGCATGGGGACGCCGAAAGATGTGGCGACCACTATTTACTACCTGTGCTCGGGGGACTCCAACTATGTCACCGGCGCCGAAATATGGGTCACCGGCGGTCAGCACTTATTTTGAAATATCTATACATTGTGACCTTTTGCCTATTCCATCACAAGATATTGTTGGTATATAGTGGCTCCGCAATCTTTAGGCGGGTAGTCGGCGAAGGGGTAATCGGCTTTAATGGCCAATGGCAAGACCACATACGGTGCGACGGAAGAGCGCCCGACGGCGATAACCTGCGGAGGCGATTCGGGTTGCGCTGAAGATATTGACGACGTCGTCGACAACGTCCGTGAAGGCATGGACGTTGTTGACGGGGCCGTCCCCGGGCGAAGGGGGGGAGTCGGAATCAGGCTCGTCTCCGGTGAACCCGGCATCGGTCCCGACCAATGGACTCCTCCGTTTTATTTAAAGTATCGGCTGTTGACCGTCGCCGGAGTCGTTCTCAGCGGCGTCTGGATGACTACCTGCTATTATTTCATCGGCGAACGCATGGCGTGGGGCGATTTGTTTTCGCTGCTGCCCCATGAAGTAGGGGGGATGGCGGCGGGGACGCTGACGCCGGTGGCCCTGCTGTGGATGGTGATCGCCTATTTCGAGCAAGGGCGTCATTATCGGATCGACACCGAATCCATGCGCTGGCATCTGCGACGGCTGGCTTACCCGTCGGACAGCGCCCGGTCGCGGGTAAGCGAAGTCAGCGAGATATTGCGCCGACAGGCGCGGGAGTTGACCCGCGCCTCGGAAGAGGCGGCGACCCGCGCTCAATCGGTCAGCGAATCGGTGCGCGTCCGCACCCTGGAATTGACGCGAGCCTCCGAGGATGCCGATTTGCGCGCCCAGGCTATCGCCGAGGCTTTGCGGCGACAAACCGAGGATTTGCAGGCGATAGCCGACAAGGCAACGTCGCGGGCTTGCGATGTCGGGGAAAGACTGCACAGGCATTCCCATGAGCTGGTGTCTTCTTCGGATCGGGCCTCGGCGCGCGCCGAAGATTTGTGCGAGAACCTGCGTCGGCGAAGCGAAGAACTTTCCCGGACGTCCGAAGAGATAGCCGAGCGGACAAGGGAATCGGCGGAAGTCGTTCATCTGCGGACGGATGAACTCGGCGCCGTTTCCACTGACGCCGTATTGCGGGCGGAAGATGTCGGCGAGCTTTTACGCGCCCGCGCCCAGGAATTGCTGGCCTTGTCCGAAGAGGCGGCTTCGCGGGTTCGTTCAAGCGCCGAATTGTTGAGCGGAGGTTCTCAGGACATGTCCCGGCGTCTTGAGCAGGCGACCGAACAAAGCGGCCGTATGCGGGAAGTTTTGCGCCGCCAGGGCGAGGAACTTACGGAAACCGGCAATCTGTTTGCGGCGCGCTTCTCGGAAATCGAAGTCAATATGTCAAAGCAGACTCAGGCGCTCGGCGTAACCTCCGACAAAGTGTCCTCGCGGGTCAAGGAAATCGGCGAATCCCTTCAGGATCAGGCTCGGGAACTGGTATCCACCTCCGAGCGCGTGGTTGTTCAGGTGAAAGCCGGCGCCGCCGCTTTCCATCAACAGGCCGAGGACATGAACAACATAACCGACCGCACGTCGGCGCGCACCGAGGCTATCGGCGAGACCTTGCGTCATGTGTCGCACGATCTTTCGGTGATCTCGGACAAGGTGCTGGATCAGGTGGAGCGCGTCGGCGAATCATTGATGAAAAGGTCGGTCGATCTTGCCGGAGCATCCGACCAGGCGGTGACCAAGGTCGGCGAGGCCGGCGAATCCCTGCATACCCGTGGCGAGGAGATAACCAGATTATCCAACCACAGCCTGCTGCGCATCAATGCCGTAAGCGAGGCTCTGCGTCAACGCAGTCTGGATTTGGCCGCTGCGTCGGATAAGGCCGGCGGTCATATCATCGGCTTGGCCGAAGTCCTCGGCAACAGCGCTGATAACCTGACCGCAGCGTCGGAGAAAGGCGCCGCCGGCGTTCATGCCGCGTCACGGGCGTTACGCCTCGGCTTGAATGAAGTGGGAGCAGCCGCCGAGAAGACCGGACATCTGTCCGAGGTCTTCCGTCAGCACTTGCAGGGCATTACCGAAATTTCCGGCACGGCCTCGGTCCGCCTGTCGGAACTGGGCGAGACGATGAAGGACCGCTCACAGGAAATTACGGCGCTCTCCGGCAATGCCGCCGAGCGGATAGATAGCGTCTCCAGGACATTGGGCCAGGCCTCCCAGGACCTGTCGGTAACTTCGGACAAGGCGGCCTTGCAGGTTCAACGCGCCGGTGAAATTCTGGCCAAGAGATCGTCGGAGTTGTCTGAAGCATCCGAGGCGACGGCGTCCGATATTAACGGGGTGAGTGAGATATTGCGGGAGCAGGCCGAGGGCATGGCCAAGCTGTCCGGCAGCGTTTTACTGAACATCAACGCCGTCGGCGAGACGTTGCGTCAGCGCACCCAGGAGGTCGCCGCTTCCTCGGACAAGGCCAACGCCCAGGTAAGTTCCTTGAACAGCGCCCTGTTCAAGTCTTCGGAAAGCGTGCTTGTCGCCTCGGAAAAGGGAATCAGCGGCGTAACCCTGGCGACCAAGGCGTTGAACCTGTGCGCCGCCGAGGTCGGTTCATCTGCCGAGCGGGCCGGACGCCACACCGAAACCTTCCGTCGTCATCTGCATGACGTCAGTGAAATTTCAGAAGAGACTACGGCGCGGATGAAGGGGCTTGGAGAAATTGTTCATGATCGTTCCCGCGAATTGGCGTCTGTCGCCGAGCGCGCCGCCGGTCACATCGAAGGCGTTTCCGGGATGCTGAATGAACAATCGGAAAAGTTGGGACAGGTCTCGGCCAAGGCGTCCAAGCGGATCATCGATGTCGGCGAAACTATAATGCAACGCTCCGCTGATCTGAAATCAGCTTTGGAGCGCGCCGAGGCGCGTCTGCTTGGGGCCGGCGAGGCAATCCGCTGCGGTCAGGATGAAATGACGGGCGCTTCCGACGCGACAGTCGTCAGAATGCACGCCGCAGCGGAAATATTACGGAAAAATGCCGACGACTTGTCAGGCATTTCCGGCGTGGCGGTCAGTGAAGTCGGCAGGGCGGGCGGCGTCCTGTCGGATCGTTCCCGGGAACTGGCGACGGCGGCGGAGAAAGCGGCCAAGCTGCTTACTCTGGTCAATGACATCATGCTGCGCCAGACCGACGGCTTGGCGTCGGCGTCAGGGCAGGCGGTCGATCACATAGGCGCCGTCGGCGGCTCGCTGAGGGAACATTCAAGAGAGTTGAGCGATATTGCCGATGAGGCGGCGGCCCGGCTGTCGGTTGCCGGTGACGCTTTGCATGATCATTCCAGAGAGTTGTCCGGCGCTTCCTTGCGCGCCGCCGGAGAGATAAAGGGCGTCGTTGACGGTCTCGTGGAAAGCCGCCGGGACATGGACGAATCCGCGCTGGCCGCCGTTTCCCGCATCAAGACGGTGGGAGAATCCCTGCTGGCGCACGCCGGCGGCGCCACCGACGCTTCGGACCTTGTGGCCAAGAGGCTTGAAGGAATATCCGATTCCCTGCGCCGGAATACCGGCGACTTTGACGCCTCCTTGAACCGGGCGGAGGCGCGTCTTGGCAATGTCGGCGACATACTTCGCCGGCGCACCAGCGACCTTGGAGCGTCGGCCAACGAAGCGACGGCGCATATTAAGGCCTTCGGCAATCTGCTCCATGAGCAGGCGGCAGGGATGAGTTCGGCATCCGGCATCGCCGCCGATCAGTTGAGCAAGGTGAGCGAGGGGCTACATCAACGTTCACACGAGGTGTCGGCCTCCGTTGACAAGGCGGCCAAGCTGATGAGTTTGCTTACTAATGCCCTGGGTCGTTATTCCAAGGATATTTCGGTAAGTTCGGAGCGGGCGGCGAGCAAGGTGGATACGGTCAGCGGCGCCCTGAAGGAAAGCTCCAGCGAACTTAACAGCGTTTCCGAACATACCATGGCCCGCCTCATGGACGTCAGCAAAGGCCTGGACCAGCGCTCACGAGAACTCACCAACGCCTCGCTCCAGGCGGCGGCTCATGTGAACGGCGCTGCTGATTCGCTGCAAAACAGATCCCGCCAACTGGCGACGATCTCCGAGGAGGCCGCATCTCACCTCGGCAGGGTCGGCGATACCCTGAATCATTGCTCGGCTGAAATGGCCCAGGCCGCCGACGGCAACGCCGCCAAGTTGAGCAGGATCGGCGATATCATTCGCGACCAGTCGCGGGAGGCTACGTCCAAGGCCGAGGAGATATCAGCCATCATGGAAAACAGCCATGCCGGGTTACGCCAACAGTTACAGCAGATGATGGCTGCCTTCGCCAAGACCAAGGCGGGGGCGGATTCGCTGGGCGATGTCCTCGCCAGACGAGCCGAGGAAGTAAGCAGCGTTTCCGCCCAGGCCCTGATCAAGGTGGAAGACTGGGACAAAACCATCAATAAGCATACGATCCAACTGAGCAGCGTTTCCGAAAAGGTGGCCAGGCAGGCGGCCGAGGTTGCCAAAACTATCGTCACCCAAACCAAAGAAATGAGAAATGCTTCGCTGGATGCCGCCGCGCTCATCGAGGCTTTGAAGGAGCAAACCGATAAAGTCGGCATTGATGACTTCCTGCGCGGCGCTACCTTCATCACGGAGAGACTGCAATCCTTGGCCGTCGATATGAACCGGGTCATGGAGGTCAGCATCTCGGAGGACGACTGGCGGCGGTTCAACAAGGGCGAAAAGGGAATCTTCGTCAGCAAGATGCTCGGCTTCAAGGAAAAGAGCAAACTTGCCGCCATCAAGCAAAAATACCAGGAAGACGGCGAGTTCAGAGACTATGCCGGCCGTTACCTCACCCAATTCGAGAGATTGCTTGCCGATACCAAGAAACGCGACCTTCAGGGCGTTCTCTCCACCACCTTCCTGTCATCGGACATGGGCAAGCTTTATATGCTTCTTTGCCGCGCCTTGGGGCGGGATATCTAAAATATCTGATTGACCGTCAGGCCTTAAGCCATTTTATTAGGCGCTTCACCGGCGGTGGGTTGTAACGAGAGGCGGCATATCATGAGTAAATTTCGCATCGCCGTGTTTTTCGTCGTTTTGGGGACGCTGATCGCCGGGTATGCGGTCAGCCGGCTCTATTTCGACGATGACGCCGTAAGCGAAGACAATCAAGCCGCATCCTTTTCAGCCGCCGGGCCGTCCTTCGGCGGGCCGTTCTCGCTTATTGATCACTCCGGGAAAGCGGTCACCGACAAGGACTTCAGCGGCAGTTTCATGCTCGTCTTCTTCGGGTATACTTCTTGCCCCGACGTTTGCCCCACCGAGTTGAAGGTGATCAGCGACGCCATGGACATCCTGGGCGAGGCCGGCAAGAAGGTGCAGCCGCTTTTCATCACCGTCGATCCCGAACGCGACACGCCGGAGGTGCTGGCCGGTTACGTCGGCGCCTTTCATCCCCGCCTGATCGGCCTTACCGGCTCGGCCAAGCAGATAGAGGCGGCGGCAGGCGTCTTCAAGGCCGGCTACGTCAAGCTGGAAGACCCGTCGCCGACCAAAGAAAAGAGTTCCGAATATTTTATGGGTCATTCATCGTCCACCTATCTGATCGGACCCGACGGCAAGGCGCTCTTTACTTTCCCCCGTGGCCTGGGTCCCGAGGAACTGGCCAAGGAAGTCGGGAAATTTATCGCGGCGGCGGCAAAGTGAAACTTTTAACGGCTCTGACCCTGGTCGCCGTGATCGGTCTTGTTCTTCCGGCGTCGGCCGGCGAGAAGGAGCAGGACGAAGTAAAGGCCGGAGACCTGACAATCAGTAAAATATGGGCGCAGCTATCGCCCGGACAGCCGAACAGCGCCGCCGTTTTTATGGTCATCGACAACAAGGGCAAGCAATGGGACCGTCTGGTCGCCGCCTCTTCCCCGGCGGCAGAGACGACGGTGCTTCACAAAAGCTCTATAATGAGCGGCTTGCTGAAAATGTTTTTAACCAAAGGAATCGTCATAGACCCCGGCAAGTCTTTAACGATGATGCCCGATGAATTTCATATTATGCTGGTGACCCTCGCCAAAAATCTGGAGGTCGGCGAAACCTTCCCGTTGACCCTGACCTTCGAGAAGGCCGGAGATGTCCTGGTTCAGGCGCCGGTAAAAAAAGACATGGGATATGATTCCAAGGCCTCGGAACGGGAAAAGAAGGGCCTTTAGATCGTGGACTCTACGCATAAGCGCAACAGGATAATCGCCTTCTGGCTTTTTGCCGTATGCATCATGGTTTATGTCATGGTGGTTCTCGGCGGGGTGACGCGGCTTACCCATTCCGGGCTGTCGATGGTCGAATGGAAGCCGGTGACCGGCTGGCTGCCGCCGTTGAACGAAACGCAATGGCAGGAAACATTTGCCAAATATCAGCAGTTCCCCGAATACAAAAAGATCAATGCCGGCATGAGCCTTGATGAGTTCAAGTCCATCTTTTGGCTTGAGTTTCTCCATCGTTTGTGGGGGCGGTGCATCGGCGTCGCTTTCTTCGCGCCCTTTGTCTTTTTTATGCTGAAGGGATGGGTGGATCGTCGGCTGGGGTGGAAGCTCGCCTTGATGTTCATGCTTGGGGGATTGCAGGGAGTCCTCGGCTGGTACATGGTCAAGAGCGGCTTGTCGGACCGGCCCGACGTCAGCCAGTATCGACTGACCGCCCACCTGGGAGCGGCGCTGGTGGTCTACGGGTACATGCTGTGGGTGGCGCTGGGGCTTCTGTGGCCCGAGCCGCCGCCGAGGGTTAAACCTGCCCTCGGCCGCTTTGCCGGGCTGCTGGCGGCGCTGGTCTTTGTCACCGCTCTTTCCGGCGGTTTTGTCGCCGGTCTGGACGCCGGTTATTCATACAACACGTTTCCGTTGATGGACGGCGCGCTGGCGCCCGAAGGCATGTTCGACTTAAAGCCGGTTTATCTGAATTTTTTTGAGAACGTCGCCACGGTGCAGTTCAATCACCGCCTTCTCGCCGAGACGGTTTTTATTCTGTCCGTGATTTTCTGGTTGCGCGCCCGCAAGACGGTTTCTTCGCCCCGCGCCGGGCTTGCCGTGAATTTATTGGCCCTTATGGCGTTGGTTCAAGCGGCGCTGGGGATATCGACATTGCTGATGATGATGCCGACGGCGCTGGCCTCGGCCCATCAGGCGGGCGCCGTCGCCCTGTTTACGGCGGCGCTGTGGGTCGCCCACGAGACGCGGGCGGGATAGGCTCGTCAGGCGCGCAGCTTCGCCAGCACTGCCGTCAGGTCGTCATGAAGGGCGCCGCCCGTTTTTTCACGGAAGCTATTAATCAGGCACTTGAGTGAAGACTCATGTGAAAGGCAAGCACGCAACATCTCCTTTACGTCTTCTTCGCTCAGAACGCTTCCATCCGGGGAGGGCGTTTCCAACAAGGCGTCGCTGTACATGAGAAAAAATGAGCCGGGCGGGAAATTGACGCGGCGGTTTCTATATTCCACGTCTTTCTTGATGCCGAGAGGCAGGCCGCCGGTATCGAGAAAATCAAGTTCAAGCGAACCTTCCCGACCGATGATCGGCGGCGGAGAGGCGGCGGCGGAATAAGTCATGAAATGTTCCCGCGTGTTGATTATTCCATAAAAAATGGTGGCGAAATGCCCCGTCGGCAGCAGGTCAACCAACTGATCGTTCAGCGCGGTCAGGTAGGCCGCCGGGTTGCCGTCGGAGGGCCTGAAACCGTTCATTATGGTGTGAAGACGGAAGGTGTTCATCGCCGCGCCCACGCCGTGGCCGGTGAAATCGACGATGAAGACGCCCAGGTTATTGTCTTTCAGCAACCGATCATGAATGCCCCATAAGTCGCCGCCGAGTTCGGAAGACGTCTCAAAATGGGATTCGATACGGAAATTGCTTTGCGCCTCGATTTCCTTGAGCAGGGCGGGGGAAGGCAGCAGCGCCACCTGCATTCGCCGCGCCGCGTTGATTTCCGTTTCCAGCCGTGTTTCCGCTTCCTTGCGCCGGGTGACTTCGCGGGTAAGGTCGAGGGTGCGCCTCTCGATCTCGACCTCTACCTCGTCGTATGCGGTTTTCAACGTTTTCTCGGCCCGGTTGCGGGCGGTGATATAGGGCCGGATAACCCAAAAATAAGCCGGCGGCGAGGAAAGCAGGGTGAGAACGGCGGCGTCAATGACCGCCTCGGCAAAAGGCGAGAAATCATGCCCGGCAAGGGAAAGGCCCGCCATGATCGCGCCTTCCGCAATGAAGATGATGACGGCTATCCGAAATACAACCGCGATTGGCGCCATTTTTTAAGTGCCGGTAATCCTTGAATTTTATGGATTATCGCATCGGCGTGGTTAATAAATCGTTTCTCTCCTCGCCAGAACGACGGTCAGGTCGTCGTCCAGGGAGCCGGTCATCATTTCGTGAAACTTGCCTGTCAGGCGTTCCAGCGCCGCTGCTTCAGGCTCGGTCTCCATGCTTTTCCAAAGCAGGGCCTTTAGGTCATCCTCGTCAAGGACGGCGCCGTCCGTCACGGCGGTTTCGATCAAGGCGTCGCTGTAAAGGAAAAGGAATGAGCCGGGGGGAAAATCGACATGGCGGTTTTCGTATGCCGCGTCTTTTTTCATGGCCAGGGGGAGGCCTCCGGCGTCGTGCGCTTTTATGTCCGCCGAGCCTTGCCGACCGATAAGGGGAAACGGCGAACCGGCCGCCGAATAGATCAGAGAATTCTTCCGCGTATTGATGATTCCATAAAATATGGTGGCGAACTGCCCACTCGGCAGCAACGGCTTCAGTTGATTGTTGAGGGCGGCAAGATAGGCCGCCGGGTCGTCGTCATGGGGCCGCAGATTGCTCATGACGGCATGGAGGCGGAATGTGTTCAGGGCCGCGCCCACGCCGTGGCCCGAGAAGTCAACGGTGAAGATGCCCAATTGATCCTCGGCAAGATCGTGCACGCCCCAGTAATCTCCTCCCAGTTCGGAGGATGTTTCAAAGTGGGAATCGATGCGAATGGATGTCCGAAGCCTGATTTCCTCAAGAAGGGCGAGGGGAGGGAGTAATGCTTCCTGCATTTGCCGCGCCGCGTTTATCTCGGCCTCAAGGCGCAGTCGGTTCTGATAGCTCCGCGTCAGTAGGCGGTTTTCAAGATGGGTGCGCACCCGCATGATTAGTTCACCGGCGCTGATCGGCTTGGTCAGCATATCGGTTGCGCCCGCCTGATAAATCCGGTTGCGGTCTTCCGGCGATCCCAGGGCCGTTTGCACGAGGACCGGAATCGTTCCCCAGTTTGGATTTCTGCGTAGGTGATTGAGGAATTCCAGACCGTCCATCCTCGGCATCATGATGTCCAGTACGATGATGTCAGGCTCGAAGGAACTTACTTTTGCCAGTCCTTCCAAGCCGTCGCCGGCAAATTCCTGAATGGGGATATTGGCGGCGGCGAGAATGGAACCGATCAAATGTCGGCTGTGTTCGTTGTCATCAATGATCAACACCCGGCAATCGTTGATCAAAATCGGCGTCGCCCCGTTCAACGGGCAAACCTCATGGTGATTTTGCGTCCGCCATCGGTGACGAAGACGGTTTCGGCCATTTTGCGGATAAGACTCAAGCCCCAGCCGGTAATGCCTTTCTTAATCGGGGCGTTGATGTCGAACCCCGCCCCATGATCCAAAACGGACATTTCTATGAAATCGCCCCCCCAACGAGCCGAGATTTCAATATGAAGTTGCCCGTGTTCAAGATCGTTCAACTTGCTGCGTATCATTTCCCCATAGGGGGCGAGGTCATGATAGTCGTCAGGCAAGGTTTTCTTGAGGCCCATGTTTCCATGAAGAATTCCGTTGGCCAAGGCTTCCTGCAACGAAAGCTCCAGACCGAATAAAATATCTTCGGACAAGTTGAGATGTTTCGCCAGCCACCGGCTGAAATGGCGCGCCACTTCTATTTTGTACGCGGTCGCAGTGGTCAGTGAAAGGAAAATATTGCTTTGAGAAATCACGGGCAACAGTTCTCGGTTGAAGTTTATACCGGCCGCAGACGCTTCGAGACAGGCTCGTATCTGCGGATTCAGGGCCTCCGCCAGCCGGTTTTCGTCAATGTCGGCAAGAAGTTTGATAAGGGTGGTTTTCTTTGCGTCGCCGGGACCATGCCGAGCGCTATTGATCGGCGGCGGGCCATCGGCGGCGGCATCCAGGATATCAAGTCCGTGCCTGACGGCAAATTCCCGGATGATCTTAGAGGGCGCGCCGTCGCTACATAATTGGTATGCGATGGACAAGAGCGTACCGTGAGCGTTTACTCAATGGGTATGACCTCGCTGAATTTGGTGATTTCCAGCATCTTCTTGACCTGTTCGCGGGCGCCGCGAATAGAGACCTTTACATGATTTTCCTGCGCCGCCTCGTTAACGAGAAGCAGCAATCCCAGCCCCGCCGAATCAATGAACTCCAGTCCTGACAAATTGATGGAACAACTATTGGCGCCGGACTCCGCCATGCCGGCGGTGATCTTACGGAATGATTCATGGTCCGAGAAGGTGAGGCGTCCCCTTAGGGTCAATTCTCTTCGTTTGCCGTCATTGGTGAGGTCGAATTGCATATTTATTCTCCATCAAATAAGAGGCGAAAAGGTGGGGGGATCTTTTCGCGTTAATCGGTGCGAACGGTTTTGAGGAATGAATCCACGACTTCCCGCAGCATTTGGGTCGGTCCCGAAAGGTCTTGCGCGCTCCAGATGACCCGAATTGCCGAACCGTAAGATGAAGCGGAAGCACGGCTGACATCGGCCACGGAATTCGAGACCAACTGCGCGTCCTCGCTGACGTTGCGGATGTTGCGGGCGATCTCCTGGGTGGCGGCGCCCTGTTGTTCCACGGCGGCGGCGGTGGCGGAAGCCGTTTCGCTGATTCTGGCGATGGTGCTGCCGAAATTCCGAATGGCTTTTGCCGAATCTTCCGTGGCGCTTTGAATGGCGTTGATCTGGCTGCCGATTTCCTCGGTCGCCTTGGCCGTCTGGTTAGCCAGGTTCTTGACCTCGGAGGCGACCACCGCGAAGCCTTTGCCGGCGTCGCCGGCGCGGGCCGCTTCGATAGTGGCGTTCAAGGCAAGCAGATTGGTCTGATCGGCGATATCGGTGATCAGGTTGACCACTTCGCCGATCTTGTTGGCGGCTTCGGACAGCCCCTGAACCATCTTGTTGGTCTGTTCGGCGTCTTTCTTGGCGGTGGACGCGATTTCAGAAGACTGCGTTACCTGACGGCTGATCTCGGCAATCGACGCCGACAGTTCCTCAGCCGCCGCCGCTACGGTTTCCACATTGGAAGTAGTGCGACCGGAAGCCTCGGCCACCTCAAGGGAACGGTTGGAGCTATCATCGATTTTAGTCCCCATTTTCGAGGCGATTTTCATGATTTCGGCGGAGCCGGTGGAGACGGAGTCAATGACGAAGGTCACCTTGCTTTCAAGATCGGCGATGGCGTTTTCCATGACGACGCGGCGTTTCTCCTTGGCTTCCCGGTCCAGGCGTTGAGCTTCGCCCAGTTCATCGGCCTTGATCATGTTATTCTTGAAGACGACGACGGCGCCGGCCATGGAACCGATCTCGTCGCCCCGGTGCGCGCCTTCAATTTCGATGGTTTTATCGCCATTGGCCAGGAGGCTCATGGCGTCGGTCATCCCGGCCAGGGGACCGGTGATGCCGCGCACAATGAAGACTACCAATATCGCCGTAACCGCCAGAAGCGCGAGAGTGATCACGGCCAACATGAAGAAGGTTGACTGAGCGCCGCTTTGTATTTCCGACGTCAGTCGACTGAAATCGGCGGCGATTTTGTCCTCGACCGTTTTCAGCAGGTCAATCTTCTTGGTGATGGCGCCGAACCAGTAGGGACCGGTAACGCCCTTGGTGTCTCCGCTGAACGGGTTGTCGAGGGCGATCTCGCGCATGCGGACGACGTCATCGACATCGGGGCCGACCATCGTTTTCTTGTAGAATTCCACCTGCTCTTTGGCGCCGTTGATGCCGAAAATGCTGAGATAGGTATCCTGCTGGGCGATAAGGGAAACGAAGTTGCGGTAAATGACCGGATTGAACTTGCCGGCGCTGAATCCGCCGCTGCCCATGGCGCGTTCGAGGCCGGCTCTTTCCTTGCCCTGCAGGAAACTGGTGTAGGTAGTAATCGCCCTGGTCACTTCGGCGTCGGTGCTGAGAACCGTCATTTCCTCAATGATGCTGAGCAGCTTGGCAATGGTCGGCGTGTAGTAACCGGCCATTTTCGGCACCTCGATCGAAAGTCCCTGCACGGCCTTGCGGGTGTCGTCCATCCCGGCCACCGCCTCCAGTGCGACGGTTATCTTGCCGGTCAGGGCGGCGCCGTAGGCGCTTGCGTTGAAGGCCTTTAAGGCTTTGATCAGAGCAGTTCGCTTTTCATCTGTTACTCCCCATTGTACGGGAAGCTCCTTGACGAACTTTTCCCCTTTGGAGCCGATGAAGACCGCCGATGTTCCGCGTTCCTTCTGCATTTCATGAACCAGGGCGCTTACCGTCGGCCCCAATGCCCCTAGTTTTTGCAGGCTTTCCATCCCGGAGGCAATTTGTTGTTTGTCGAATACAGTGAGGCCCGAAAATATCAGAAGCCCGGCAATCGGCATGACCAGGGCCAGCGATATGCGAACGCCGATTTTTGTATTTTCCATGAAAGAAAGCACGGGATACTCCTCCCCTAACGGTTCCAGCGGATGGACAATACCATAATTGCACGGATAAATTAGAAATAAAATTTTGCGTTCAAAGGAGCGGCGGTGTCTGATCCCATCAATTTAGCCCCGGTGGCCGGGGGCGTTCCGGTCTGGCGGGAAGACGGCGTCGTTCATATCGACGTGCGCGGGATGGAGCCGCCTCGACCGTTCGTCGCCATCATCGAATTGATTGAACGTCCGGGAAGCGGCGACATAGTCGCCGTCAGACTTCACCGCGACCCGGTCTTTCTCTACCCGGAACTGACGGAACGCGGCTGGAGCTGGGAACGGCTGCCGGCGTGTGAGGGCGAGGTGCGTCTGCGCCTGGTCAAAGACAGACCGGGCCTGTAACCGGCTCGAAACCGGCGGCGCAATCCAGAGTTCGGCCCGATTACGCGGGTAACCGGGCCGAAAAACTATTTGGATGAAGATTTCTTCGACGAGGCCGCAGCCGCCGGCTTCTTGGCTGCTTTCGGTTTCTTTGCTTCACGACCGCTTCTTAGCTGACCTTTGGCCATTGCTGATCTCCTTTTGTAGGACTCCCTCACTGACGCGACGCCCATAACGGACGGCAGCGCATTTTATCCGACATTTTCCGGATAGAATAGGATAATCATCGGCAGTGTCCCGGATCGTGACAGGGCGGCGTCAATCGAAAAGTTTTGCGTACCGTCGGCGCGGTCTGGTTTTCCAATGGCCCCGGTGGTAGGCGTCGCTGACCAGCAGGGGGATGACGCTGCCGGCCTCGGCATAGACCATCTGTTCCAGGGCGGTATCGACCTTGCCCCAGGAAGACGCCTCCTTAAGGGTGGAACTGCTGCACGCCCCGTCGCGGGAATCAGCGACAGTAATCTGGACGGCGTACTTGTGCATCTCCACTTCGTGGCCGAGGATTTCGGCGCAGACCACCGTATCCTGGGCGTAATTCTTCGGCGCCCCGCCACCGACCATCAACAGGCCGGTCGTCCCCGCTTTGATCTTGATGTCGGTGAGTTCCCGGAAATCCCTGACTGAATCGATGGTAAGGCAGTTGCCGGGGTTGCGGTCCTGATGCACGACCAGACCGAACCCGGCGCTGGAATCGGTAAACGCCGGGCAGAACACGGGAACATCGTTGTCAAAGGCCAGTTGCACGAGGGAGTCGGGCTTGCGGGCTTTGCCGTTGTTCAGATAGGCGCCCATGGCGCGGATGAACTCCCGCGAGGTGTGAGGGCGCGGCGCCAGCCCGTCGGCGATCTCGGCGACGGCGTGGTCGCAGGCCTGAAGTTCTTCTTCGTCGATATAAGTATCGTAGATGCGATCAATATACTGACTGCGCAGATAACCGTCGTCGACATCCGGGCTTCCCTGGTAATGCCGAAATCCGAGGGCCTCGAAGAAATCCATATCGACGATGCCGGCGCCGGTGGCGACGACGACATCCACCATGTTGTATTTGATCAGGTCGGCATAGACCTGCATGCAGCCGCCCGCCGATGTTGACCCGGCCAGGGTTAAGATGATCGAGCAATCGTCATCGGCCAGCATGGCGTTATAGATGCCGGTCGCCCGCGCCAGATCACGCGAGGTAAAGGACATCCTGGACATGCCGTCGATAATAGGGCGAGCGTCAAAAGCGGCGATATCGATATGATCAACCGTCTTGTTGAGGAGCGCCGCTTTTTCTCCCCTGTTTCCCCTCTTGGGCTTGGCCGACGCGCTCAACGTTTCTTCCCTCGCAACAGAGTGACGTTTGAGTATCTCCCGTGGGCGTTTTGGTTGGCGGCGACCGGCTTGCCGTACATGGTCATCATCGGGGCGTCGGACAGAAGAACCATTTCATCGGAATAGAATCCGTTGAACTTTGTCCGCATGCTGCACCCGTATGCTCCGGTCAGGCCGATCTCGATATAATCGCCTTCCCGCATATCGACCGGAAGATAGAACGGCCCCTTCATGTAATCGAGGCTGTCGCAGGTCGGGCCATAGAAGGAATACGGCGTCAATATCTCTGAACCCTGGCCGCGAGGCCGAACGGCGCGCGCCGGATAAGCGAAGTTGGGCGCTCCGGCGTCGAAAAGACTGCCGTAGGTGCCGTCGTTGATGAACAGGCTTTCGCCTCTGCGCATTTCGACATGGACCAGGATTGACGCGGCCTCGGCGACCAGCGCCCGCCCCGGCTCGGCCCAGATTTCGCAGTTGTCCGAAATGGGCAGGGTTTCCAGCGCCGCCCTGATTTCGCTCATGTAGTCAGCCAGCGGCGGCGGTGTCATGCCCGGATAAACCGACGGAAACCCTCCGCCGACGTCGATGATGTCGAGCATCACCCCGGACGCATGAATTAACTCCTTGACCAGGTTGATGGCGGCGCCGTAGGCCGTC
>MIAA01000016.1:314017-317700 GCA_001830425.1 Rhodospirillales bacterium RIFCSPLOWO2_02_FULL_58_16 | reverse complement strand
ACTCGCCGTTGAGGTAGATTATCATTAGGGCCAAGACTCATTAAATTCATGAAATTCTGTGGCATCAAAATGACTGAGGGACAAGGAGAATCGGCGAAGGCGGGCCTGTCAGCCCCCGACGAGCCGATTTTCCGCCGTCCATTCGGTCATTCTGATGTCACCCTTCTCGGGCGCGGCGGAAAAGGCGACCGGACGTCTTCAAAGGCCTCAACCATAGCAAATACTACGCTTTTCGGCCTTTTCCTAGCCGGATCGCCTTTTCTGCTTCGCGCAGAATTCATGGATTTAATGAGTCTTGGCCCTAGCCAAACTCCGCCGGGCCGAGGCTGTCCAGCAAAGCGCGGACCTTGATGATGGTCTCATCGTACTCCGCCGAAGGGTCGGAATCGGCGACAATGCCGCCGCCGGCCTGGGCGATTGCCATGCCGTCACTGATCGTCAGGGAGCGGATGACAACGCTGGATTCCATCGCCCCGTCAAACCCCATCCAGGCAATGGCCCCGCAATACGGCCCCCGGCGCGACGGCTCCAGTTCGGCGATTATTTCCATGGCGCGAATCTTGGGAGCGCCGGTGACCGAGCCTCCGGGGAAGGCCGCTTCCAGCAGGTCCACCGCCCCCAGTCCTTTCCGCATCTGTCCGCGCACCACCGAAACCAGGTGATGAACATTGGCGAAGCTTTCAAGGGCGGCTATTTCTTCCGCCTTGACGCTGCCCGGTTCACAGACCCTCGAAAGGTCATTGCGCAAAAGATCGACGATCATCAGATTCTCGGCATGGTCTTTCTCGCTGGCCAGCAGTAGAGCGGCCAACTCGGCGTCTTCATCAGGAGATTTCCCGCGTGGTCGCGTTCCCTTGATGGGCCGTGTTTCCACCTCGCCGTCTGAACCGAGCCGCAAAAACCGCTCCGGCGAGGCCGAGGCGATGGCGCGGTTATAGCCGCAGGCAAGATAAGCCGCGAACGGCGCCGGACTGAGCTTCCGCAGACGGCGGTATAAAGTGAAAGGATGCAGGCCGTCGGGGATTTTTCCCAGGAAACGCTGCGTCAGGTTGGCCTGGAAAATGTCTCCGGCGAGGATATACTCAATAACTTTCGCCGCCGCCGATTCATAATCACGGCGCGTCATTTCGCTTCGCCAGCACCCGCTCGACACCATGTCGATTTCGCCAGGCTCGCCCGCCGCCTCGATACGCGCCGCCATGGCCTCGCCGCGAGCCTTGGCGGACGGGCGAGGAGGAACCGTCCGATCATTTTCCGCGAGATCGCCGGCCACAACCCAGGCGCGGCGCTCATGAACATCGAAGGCGGCGATGGTGTCATATAACCCGACCACCATTTCCGGGAACCGCGTATCGTTGGGCGGCAGCGCGGGAAGCCGCTCCAGATGCCGTCCCAGTTCATAGGCGAAGAACCCGGCGGCGCCCGTTTGGAAAGGCGGCAAATCAGGCCTTGAGCGGATAGTAAAACGCGCCAATTCACGGCGCAGCACGCCGAAGGGATCGCCGCTTACGGCATGGCCGTCGATTTCTACCTTTATGTCGGCGGTAATAACCCTGAACGGATCGGCGGCGATGTAGGAGTGGCGTCCGCGTCCGCCGCCCTCATCGGCGCTGTCGAAAAAGACCGCCGGCGGATCATCGGCAAACGCCGCAAAGGCGGCTACGGGGTCGCGGTAGGGAATGGAGATGACAAACAGTTCGGCCGACATATGAATTAAAACGCTTCGGCAAGCACGCGATCCGGGGGCTTGTGTCCGTCAACAAAGGTCTTGATGTTAATCAGCACCTTCTCGCCCATGCCTATCCGTCCCTCGTTGGTCGCCGACCCCATATGCGGAAGCAGCACCACGTTGTTGAGTTCAAGAAGCTTCGGATTCACCAGTGGTTCGTTTTCATATACGTCCAGTCCGGCGCCGGCGATTTCCCCATTTTTCAGAATACGGATCAGCGCATCCTCGTCGATCACCCCGCCGCGTGAGGTATTGATGACAAACGCATGAGGCTGCAACAGTTCCAGGCGTCTGGCCGACAGTAAATGATAGGTTGCGGGAGTATGAGGGCAGTTGACGGAAATAATGTCCATGCGCGCCAGCATCTGATCCAGACTTTCCCAATAAGTGGCCTCCAGCTCTTCCTCCAGCTCCGAAGGCGCCCGATGGCGGTTGTGATAATGGATGGAAAGCCCGAAGCCTCGCGCCCGCCGCGCCACCGCCGCGCCGATGCGTCCCATGCCGATGATGCCCAGCCGCTTGCCGTTGACGCGGTGCCCCAGCATCCATGTAGGCGCCCATATCTTCCATTGCCCGGCGCGCAAGACCCGCTCGCCCTCGCACAGCCGTCGCGGAACGGCGAGAATCAACGCCATGGTCAGATCGGCGGTATCCTCGGTCAGCACGTCCGGCGTGTTGGTCACAATAATGCCGCCCCGGTGCGCGGCGGCAAGGTCGATATGGTCAACCCCCACGCCGTAATTGGCGATCAGACGCAATTGCGGACCGGCATGGGAAAGGAGCTTCGCATCAATGCGGTCGGTTACCGTCGGCGCCAGGACGTCCGCCGTTTTCACCGCCTCGATAAGCTGCGCTTCGTCCATCGGCTTGTCGTCAAGATTCAGCCGGACGTTGAACAACTCCATCAGCCGCGTCTCGATGGAATCGGGAAGCTTGCGGGTAACTGTCACTAACGGTTTTTGCCGCGCCATAAACGAGACTCCGGTATAAATAGCTGCGCTCCGGCGAGTTTACCGTAAAAAAAATTACGGAGACAAAAAATTAAATATTGTTCCCATAATTAACAAAAATTGCTACGCAGTGTGTTTGTAATTTAATTTCAGCAATATCCTCGTATGGTAGAATTAAACGAACCTACGTTGATGTCCTCTCAAACGAGAACATTCTACTCATCTATAAGTAAAGGCATTTTATCGTTTTTTTTAGGAGGGGTGCTTTTTTTAATAGGCTTGGTCATGCTGCATTTTAAAGCGCCCCCTATATGGATAGCCTGGTTCATCTTGATATTGGGGGGGCTAT
Organism: Rhodospirillales bacterium RIFCSPLOWO2_02_FULL_58_16; assembly: GCA_001830425.1. Lineage (NCBI taxonomy): Bacteria > Pseudomonadati > Pseudomonadota > Alphaproteobacteria > Rhodospirillales > Rhodospirillales bacterium RIFCSPLOWO2_02_FULL_58_16. The sequence goes on along the minus strand of MIAA01000016.1, from coordinate 314,672 downwards.
GTTCCACGATGGCGTTGAGCGTTCTCATCTTCCGTTACCCTCGTATAACATTGCACCCGCGCGGATTTGAATTCATCACCATATTTAATAAACTCTCGCTCCTTAAGACAAAAATTTCACATCAATGGTCAGATGTCGGGCAATTTTCGGCTGGTAGCTTTAGTTCCCCTAAACTTGGCACTCAATACTTTGCGTGTGCATTCTCAGATGAGCACCATGATCTTTTGGCATCACGCGAAGATAAAACCGCTCCGGACTTCTTTAATGGCGATATAAAAATCCCACTTCACCTATTTTCCTTCGGGAAATCCATAGAAGATGCTCAGGTATTTTGTGATGAACTGAACAGGTGGAGAGAATACTTCGGCAGCCCGGAAATAACGGTTTCACACCCCGACGCATATAAGCTCTATACTCAGCTTAAAGCCAAAAATATGAATGCCTCAATAAAGATGATTCTTTGGGCGACGTTCGGACCTTTAATCATTTTGTTAGCGACGTTCGTGGGGCAATGGCTCGCAAAGTAAGGCTTTAATGTCCATCGGGAGGCTTTGTCCGCTAAAGCATTTCAAGATTGATTAGAATCGCTTTCGCCTGCATGAAGACGTGGATACGCGGATCAAGTCCGCGCATGACGAAATAAATAACACCGTCA
>MIAA01000016.1:229155-313956 GCA_001830425.1 Rhodospirillales bacterium RIFCSPLOWO2_02_FULL_58_16 | reverse complement strand
TCTTTAGGCTGGGTCTTAATGGGTCTAATCAATCTTGAAATGCTCTAATCTTTTATTTATCGACTATCAGCCTTCATCAGGATGGCGCTTTTTCCCGGCACGATGCGGCGATAGGAAAGCGCTTCGGCGATGTGGATGCGCCTTACGCCTTCGCCGCCGTCCAGATCGGCGATGGTGCGCGCCACCCGCAGCACGCGGTGATAGCCCCTGGCCGAAAGGTGCATGCGTTCGGCGGCTTCGGTCAACAGCCGCCGCCCGTCATCGTCAGGGGCCGCAACTTCTTCCAGCAAGGCGCCGTCGGCCTCGGCGTTGGTGCGAATCGGGATAGCAGCGCCTGAACCGGCGAAGCGGGCTTTCTGCCTGACGCGGGCGGCGACGACCCGGCGGGCGATATCGACCGAGCTTTCGGCGGGCGGCGGCGCCGACATGTCCGCCGGATTGACGGCGGGCACATCCACATGCAGATCGATGCGGTCAAACAAGGGGCCTGATATTTTCGACTGATATTCCCCGGCGCATTTGGGAAAGCGCGAGCAGAGCAAAGTCGCGTCATTGGGATTGCCGCAGCGGCAGGGGTTCATCGCCGCCACCAGTTGAATTCGCGCCGGATAGGTAATGTGGGCGTTGGCCCTGGCTATAGTAATTCTGCCTGTTTCCATGGGCTGGCGAAGAGCTTCCAGCGCGCCGCGTTGAAACTCGGGAAGCTCGTCGAGAAACAGCACCCCCAAGTGAGCCAGCGACACCTCTCCGGGTTTTGCCCTGGAGCCGCCGCCCACCAGCGCGGGAACGGACGCCGAGTGATGAGGATCGCGGAAGGGGCGCCGACTCATCAGGCCGTCCTTGCCCAATTCCCCGGCCAGACTGTGGATCATGCTGACTTCCAGAGCCTCCGACGGGTCCAGCGGCGGCAGCAGTCCGGGCAAGCGGGCCGCCAGCATGGATTTACCGGACCCCGGCGGCCCCACCATCAGCAGGTTATGACCGCCGGCGGCGGCGATTTCTATTGCCCTTTTGGCGCTTTCTTGTCCCTTGATTTCGGCGATGTCGGGACAAGCCGGCCGTTCGGCGGCTAATTTGGCCTCGGGGACTGACAGAACCTGGGTTCCCTTGAAATGATTGATCAGGGAAAGCAGACTGAGCGGAGCCAGAATATCGATTTCTCCCGCCCATGCGGCCTCGCCGCCCTGCGCCGCCGGACAGATAACGCCGAGGCCGCGCCGATTGGCGTGAATGGCCGCCGCCAGCACTCCCGTCGCCGGAGCCAGGACGCCGTCCAGCGCCAGTTCGCCGAGAGCCAGATAGCCGGTCATCTCTTCGGCGGGAAGCACCCCCATGGATGTCAGCAGACCCAGGGCGATAGGGAGATCAAAATGACTGCCTTCCTTGGCGACGTCGGCGGGGGACAGATTGACGGTAATGCGCTTGGGAGGCAGCGCCAGACCCATGGCGTTGATCGCCGCGCGCACTCTCTCCCGGCTTTCGGCGACCGCCTTGTCGGGAAGGCCGACGATGGTGAACGCCGGAATACCGGAAGACATCTGCACCTGAACGTCAACGTCAATAACAGTGAAGCCCTGAAACGCCACGGTATTAATGCGCGCAACCATCGACCCTCTCTCCCCGCCGCAATAAAGTGCGGCGACGGGAAGAGTTCTATCATGCCGGAATGGGGGTGGCTACTTCCAAGGCTGGAGCGTTATCCGACCAAATGGAATCACCTGCGTTCCATTTGGTCGGATAATGCTCTAAGCCGCCGGGCGAGCACGGACGGTCATATCGGCGCGACCTTCCAGCAGACCGGACACGGATATGTCTTCATCAAGGTCGTTCCAGTGCAGACCATTTCCACCAGCGCCGATGTGATAACGCAGACGCTGTTCGGGGGTTGCGTGCAGCAGGCGGGGGAACCAAGCCAGCGGGACGCCGATGGTGCGACCGTCTGACATCTCCACCCACATGGTATGGTCGTCGAAATGCAACGATTCAGCCGAAGTGCTCATGCCATGCCCTCTCGATAACATCGCGGCGCTCGTTCACGACTCTTGTCATCTCTACAAGCTCCCGCCGGCTAAACCCGGCGCTCTCGGCCACCCGAACCGCCGGCGCCAACCAGAATTTGGCTCCGGCGCTTCCCCGCTTCGCATGGATGTGAATCGGTTCGCGCGGACTGCCCTCGTTAGAGAAGAAATAGAACCGGACGCCTTCCCACCGAAAAACCGTCGGCACACTTTTTATCCTCTCACTAACCAAGGCCAGACTACAACAAAACAGTCGATTAGACCAGTATGTTCGCCCTGGACAGCAATACGAGATTGTTAATCGTGAAAATGTTGCGCGGAGCGTGGTCCTTGCAGTTGGTGTACCCTCATTGTTACTAATCAAACTGGTGAGTCTTGAGCCAATCTTTCAAAGCAGCATCCACTCGGGTCTGCCAACCGGCGCCGCTGGCGCGGAACCGTTCCACCACCTCACGCGACAAACGAATCGTAATGCGTTCCTTAGTGACAAACGCAGGTGGTCGCCCTATGCGCTTGAGGCGCACGAACTCCGCATCCGTGAGTTCGTATGTATCCGGGTCGGCGGCAATCCCGGCATTAATTGCGGTGTTCTCTTTCTCCGCCGGCAACTTGAACGCCCGGCCCGATTTAGATTTGACTTGCATAGCGTCTCACCTCTCTATCATTTGCCTTGCGCAGGCTGATGATGCGGCGCTCCTTGCCGCGATCCGTGAAAATCACACAGAACACCCGCACGCCGAGCGGCGCATACCCCACCATTCGCAACTCTCCGTAGTTGCGGCGGGCGTCAGACGTGGCCAGCAGCCAGTCCCATTCCAGGTCTACCGCCAACGCCAGCGACACGCCATGCTTGTCCATGTTAGCAGCGTCCTTAGCGGGATCGAATGTGATTTCCATGACCACTTATTGTATGCACACAAATAGCAGGCGTCAAGGGGCGGCAATAATGACAACATGTTCGCCTTACCGTTCCCTGAGGGCCATTGAGGATGATTGCATGAAGGGATCAAGAATGTATTGCATAACCGTGCGCTTGCCGGTCTGGATGGAGCATGTGACCTGAACGCCGGGAACCAGTTGATAGCGGTCGTTTCCGCGCTCGAAGTAGTTCTGTTTGATCTCGATCCTCACCTTGTAAAAGGTGGCGCCGTCGTTGGTTTTGATAGTGTCGGGACTGACGACTATCACTTCGCCGGTAAGAATGCCGAAACGCACGGCGTCCGACGAGGCCAGTTGGACCTTCGCTGATTGGCCGGGATGGACAAAGCCGATATCCCCTATCGGCAGCTTGGCCTCGATGACCAGCCGGTCGCCTCCCGGCACCACATCAACAATCGTGTGGCCGGGGCCGACCACGCCGCCGACGGTGTAAACATACATGGTCTTGATGACGCCATCGACCGGCGAGCGCAAGGTTGTGCGCAAAAGACTGTCGGCAAACTTCTCCATGCGGCTGGAAAGCTCCTGCAGGGTGCGGCGTTTTTCCTCCAGTTCCTTGCTGACTTCTTCCTGAAAGGAGTCATCAATGGTCTTGAGCTTTATCCTGGCTTCATTGATCGCCGCCATGGCCTTGGGCAACATTGCCGAGGCTTCATCGATCTTGCCCCTGAGAGTCGAGTCCTCTTTAAGCAGTTCCAGATGCTTCATGCGGTTGGTCAGGTTGTCCTTGAGCAGTTCATTGCTGATGTCGATCTGCTCCCTGAGCAATTTGAGGCTCTTGCCGGCGTTGTTCATACGCGCCGTGATCTCCTTGACCTCTTCCTCGCGCTGAATGATTGCTTCCTGCTGGCCCGCTTTCTGATTGTCTACGCGGGTGCGCCGGGTTTTCATTATATCGTGGGCTTGGCGTACAAGGGACTCGTGGTTCTTGAGCATATCTTCCGGGAATGCCGGATTATCCTCACCGGCCAATTCGGCGGTCAGCCGGATCACATCGACTTTCAGCGAGTTCAGCCGCGACGACAGCTCATCGACATCGGCGCCGCTTGACGTTGATTCGAGAATAACCAGCGGCTGATCCTTTTTAACCGACGCGCCTTCACGAACCAGTATTTCGCGGACAATGCCGCCTTCCAGGTGCTGGATGCTTTTCACCTGGGTGAAGGGGATCACCTCGCCGACGGCGATGCTTACAATGTCAAGCTCGCTGTAATAGGCCCACACGCCGAAAGAAACGACAAGCGCCGAGCATAAAAACAAAAACGAGTGAGCGCCGACGCCCTCCCGGAAATAATCTTTAGCATCTTTAAGCGGCGACTCGGTCATGACTTGCCCTTCGGCGTCGCCGGCGTAAACAGGGGCGCCGGTTTGCAATTAAGATCCAGGGTGTTTCCGGCACCCTTCAGAATCATCGGATCATTGGAAAATGCGATGATGGTGTGGCCTCGCCCGGCCTGTTCCTTCATCAGCGCGTAGACCTGGGCGCAGCCTTCCTTGTCCAGGCCTTCCGTCGGCTCATCAAAAACCATCAGCATGCCGTCACAGGCCAGCGAGCGGGCCAGCGCCAGACGGCGGCGAATGCCGAGCGATAAATTATCGCCGTTATTGACTATCGCCGCATCAAGACCTTCCTGACTCTGGTCGATGAAGTTACGCAGGCCGGAAATATCGATCAGCCTGTTAATGCCGGCCTCATCCAGATCGGGATTAAAGGCCAGCAGATTGTCCTTGATGGAAACATTAAGCAGACGAGGCTCCTGGGGCAGGTACGAAACCTGCCGCCGCCACCATTCAGGGACGACCTGGGCAAGGTCAACGCCATCGACGAGAACCTGGCCACGGGTCGGCTCGACAAGTCCAAGCATAAGGCGCGCCAGCGTCGTTTTGCCGACGCCGTTGGCGCCGATAACCCCCAGCATCGACCCCGGTTCAAGCTTCATGGAAAGAGATTCAAACAGCGGCCCCTTGGCCCCCGGATAAGCAAAGGAAACATCAATAAACGCGACGCCGCCCTTGTACGCGGACAATGCCGACCCCTGGGTGCGTTCCTGGGGTATTCTGGCAAACTCCTTGAACATGGACAGGGATTGGCGCGCCTTGACAAAGGCCTCGGCAAGCTGGGCAAGGCGTATCACCGGGCTAAGGGCGCGCGCCGCCATGATATTGCAGCCGATCATGGCGCCCGTGGTCATGTCTCCGGCGACCACCTCCACGGCGCCGATGGCAATGACGGCAACCCCCATAATCGCCTGGGCGCTTTGGGTCAGGGATTGAACCAGACCCTGAAGGTTGGTGACGCGGCCGCGCAGTTCCTGATAGGCGCTTGCCTCCCCGCGCCAACTGCGCCGCACGAATTCCGCCGCGTTAAAGGCGCGCACCGTATCGGCGGCTATAATGGCCGAGCCGACCAGGGTGCTGCGCCGGGTCGAGACCGCCGTCAATTCGCCGGTCGGTTTGCGGAGCATGATTTGACTGCCGACGCCTAAAGCAAGGACGCCGACCAGAAAGCAGATGGTAACGATCGCTATCGCCGGGCTGAGCAAAAATAATGCGCCGACGAACACCAGGGCGAACGGCACATCGAGGACGGCGGCGATATTGGGAGCGTTATAGGCCGCCTGAACGGTGTCGGCTCCGCTGATGACCTCGCGGCGCAGTCCGGCGGGAAGCATGTCCATGGCAGCCGCCTTGGCCCCGGTCAGAATGCTGAAGGAGCCGATCGCCAGCGCGCTGTCGGGACGAGCGCTGATCGCCCCCGCCATACTGAGCCTCACCTGACGAAAGCCGAACTCAAGGATTATGGCGAGCAGGGCGCCGGAAGTCAGCGTCGCCAACGTCGAGTCGACGCCGTAAGAGACATAGCGGTTCAGCACCTGAATGGAATACACCGACGAGGCCAGCGCCAGCAGGTTGGCGAACAGCGAAGCGGCGATCAATTCAATAAAGATCACCGGTCTGGTCATCAGGCGGGCCAGCAGTTCTTTCATCCAGGATTTTCTCCACCCATGCCGGTTATATACAGGCTTCCTTGATATGGCGAAAGGGGAGGATATATTCCCGGCGCCGCCTACATTTATTTTTAGCCGCAAGGCTTCCATCCTGATTGTTTGCCCGGGCCGTAACTGTTATAAATTTACGGCCTTGAATTAATTCGCGCCGACGCCTTTTCTCATTCGGCTTACAAATAACTATCATGCTGATTTCATTGGATAATTTATTTTGACCACTCCTCCGAACACGCTGCCGACGCAAGACATCACGCTGATCAATATCGAAGAGGAAATGAAATCCTCTTATCTGGATTACGCAATGAGCGTGATCGTCAGCCGCGCCCTGCCCGATGTGCGCGACGGATTGAAGCCTGTGCATCGAAGAATCATCTACGCCATGAATGAAAGCGGCTATGTCCACAACAAGCCGTTCCGCAAGTCGGCCCGCATCGTCGGCGATGTCATGGGTAAGTATCATCCTCACGGCGACACCGCCATTTATGACGCCATGGTGCGCATGGCCCAGGACTTCTCCATGCGCCTGCCGCTCATCAAGGGTCAGGGCAACTTCGGCTCCATGGACGGCGACCGGGCAGCGGCCATGCGCTACACCGAGGCGCGGATGGACCTGTCGGCTCACGCCCTGATTGATGACATCGACAAGGACACCGTTGACTTCCAGGCCAACTATGACGAGACGGTCAAGGAGCCGACCGTTCTGCCGGCCCGCTTTCCCAACCTTCTGGTCAACGGCGCCGGGGGAATCGCCGTCGGCATGGCCACCAATATTCCGCCCCATAATCTGGGCGAGGTGATCGACGCCTGTTGCGCCCTCATTGATAACCCGGAAACAACCATTAACGAGTTGATCGAAAACCATGTTCATGGCCCCGATTTCCCCACCGGCGCTCAGATCATAGGCAAACAGGGGGCTATTTCGGCCCTGCTCACCGGCAGGGGTTCGGTGATCATGCGCGGACGCGCCGAGATTCAGGAAAACGGGAAAGACCGCTTCGCCATTATAATTTCCGAAATCCCCTACCAGGTGAACAAGGCGCGCATGGTCGAAATCATGGCCGATTGCGTGCGCGACAAGAAAATCGAGGGGATATCCGACCTGCGCGACGAGTCCGACCGCGACGGCGTGCGCGTAGTGGTGGAGATCAAGCGCGACGCCGTTCCCGAAGTGGTGCTGGCCCAGCTTTACCGCTACACGCCGCTTCAGACCAGTTTCGGCGTCAACATGCTGGCGCTGGACGGCGGCAAGCCGAAGATGATGAACCTTATGGACATCCTCGTCGCCTTCCTTAGTTTCCGCGAACAGGTTATCCGCCGACGCACCATCTTCGAGTTGGGAAAAGCGCGGGACAAGGCGCATGTGTTGGTCGGCCTTGCCGTCGCGGTGGCCAATATCGACGAGGTGATCGCCCTCATCCGCGCCGCCAAGGACCCGACTGCCGCCCGCGAACGATTGATGGAGCGCCCCTGGCCGGCGCTTGTTGTGGCGCCGCTTATCGCCTTGCTGGACGAGCCGGGGCGCGGCGTAACGGACGGCTGCTATAATCTGTCGGAAATCCAGGCCAAGGCCATCCTTGATCTGCGCCTGCACCGGTTGACCGGCCTTGAGCGCGGCAAGATCGGCGAAGACCTGAATGAACTGGCCGCGCAAATCGCCGGGCATCTGGCCATCCTCTGCTCCCGTGAACGGCTGATGGCGGTTCTCAAGGCCGAACTTCTCGAAATGAAGGAGCAGTTCGCCACCCCCCGGCGCACCACGCTGGAAGAAGCGGAGTTTGAACACGATATCGAGAACCTCATCCAGCGCGAGGACATGGTGGTCACCGTCTCCAACACCGGCTACATCAAACGGGTGCCGCTTTCCACCTATCGGTCCCAGCGCCGGGGCGGCAAAGGCCGCAGCGGCATGAGCACCCGCGAAGAAGATTTCGTCAGCCACGTTTTCGTGGTCAACACCCACACGCCCGTGCTGTTCTTCTCTTCCACCGGCATCGTCTACAAGCTGAAGGTCTATAGATTGCCGATCGGCTCCCCCACGGCGCGAGGCAAAGCCATGGTCAATATCCTGCCTCTCAAGGAGGGAGAGACCATCTCCACCCTGATGCCGTTGCCCGAGGATGAAAAAACCTGGAGCGATCTGTCCGTCATGTTCGCCACCGCTTCCGGCGGCATCCGGCGCAACCGCCTCAGTGATTTCACCAACGTCATGACCAACGGCAAGATCGCCATGAAGCTGGATGACGGGGACCGACTGGTCAAGGTCAGAACCTGCACCGAAGAAGACGATGTGCTGCTGTTTACCCGCGACGGCAAATGTATCCGCTTCCCGGTAAGCGATCTTCGCGTATTCACCAGCCGCTCATCCACCGGCGTGCGCGGCATCAAGCTGGCCAAGGATGATCAGGTCATCGGCATGTCGGCTCTCAAACATGTGAAAGCCGGGGTCGCCGAGCGGGATGATTACCTGCAGGCCGTCAACGCCAAGCGCCGTCTGACGGGCAGCGATTACAGCGAGAAACCCGAGGAGAAAGAACGCGACAAAGCCCTCGCCGCCCGGCTTGATGAGCCTTTCTTTATCGAAATGATGAAAAAAGAGGAATTTGTTTTAACGGTCAGCGCGGACGGCTTCGGCAAGCGGTCGTCATCCTATGAATATAGAATCTCCGGACGCGGCGGCCAAGGCATCGCCGGCATGAATCTCGCCCGCGATGGGGAAGACAGCCATGTCGTCGCTTCCTTTCCGGTCATCAGCACCGATCAACTGGTCATGGTTTCCAACGGCGGCCAGCTTATCCGGATGCCGGTGGAGGATATAAGTTGCGCCGGACGGACTACTCGCGGCGTCACCCTGTTCAAAACGGCGGCGGATGAACGGGTGGTCTCGGTAACCCGCCTCCGGGAAGGCGATAATGACGGCGAGGACGTAGAAAGCGGGGATGAGAGCGAAGACGAAGGAGAAAAAGAATAATGCGCGTCGGCATTTATCCCGGTTCTTTCGACCCTGTGACCAATGGTCATATCGACATCATTTCGCGGGCCGCGAGGATCGTTGACAAGCTGATCGTCGCCGTCGCCCTCAACACCGGCAAGAACCCGCTTTTCCAACTGGCGGAACGCGCCGCCATGGTGGCGGAGGATGTAAGGCCTCTTGTCGACAAGGGAATCTCCATCGAAATCATGTCTTTTAACGGCCTGCTCATTGATTTCGCCGATCAGGTTGGGGCCTCGGTGATCATAAGGGGCCTGAGGGCCGTTTCCGACTTCGAGTATGAATTCCAGATGGCCGCCATGAACGCCCGCCTCAACCCCAAGGCGGAAACCGCCTTCCTGATGGCCTCGGATCGCAACCACTTTATTTCATCGCGTTTCGTCAAGGAAATAGGCGCCCTCGGCGGCGATATCAGTCATTTCGTATCGCCCAATGTGGCCGCAAAGCTGCGTGAGCGTTTCTCCGGCGCCGGAAGATGACAGGGGATATTCCTGCACGTCGCCATCATGATGTCTGATCCTTTCGATCTTGTTGAAGCGCCGTTTGAACCCGCGCCGCCCTCCTACCTGGATACTCTGAACGAGACCCAGCGCCGGGCGGTGGAGGCCGTTGACGGCCCGGTGCTGGTGCTGGCCGGCGCCGGCACCGGCAAGACGCGGGTGTTGATCACCCGGCTTGCCCATATCCTGCTTTCCGGCAGGGCGTCGTCGTGGGAAGTGCTGGCGGTGACCTTCACCAACAAGGCGGCGCGGGAAATGAAAGAACGGGCAGCGGCGCTTCTCAACCAACCGGTGGAAGGATGGTGGGTCGGCACCTTTCATTCCGTCGGAGCGCGCATTTTACGCAATCATGTAGAACTGGCCGGTCTCCGTCCCGGGTTCACCATTCTTGACGAAGACGATCAATTGCGGCTGATCAAGCGTATCCTGGCCGCCCGCGACATCAGTGAAAAGAGTTGCCCGCCACGCGCCCTGCTTGGAATTATCCAGCGCTGGAAGGACCGGGGCCTGGAGCCGGGCGCCATCCCGGCAACCGAGAAATCCGAAATAGCCGACGGCGCCGGCATTGCCCTGTACTCTGAATACCAGGAGCAGTTAAGGACGGTGAACGCCGCCGACTTCGGCGATCTGTTGCTGCTCTGCATCAAGCTGTTTCGCAAGCACCCCGACATTCTGGCCCGTTACCAGGACAAGTTCCGCTACATCCTGGTGGACGAATACCAGGACACCAACGTCGCCCAGTACCTGTGGCTCCGGCTGCTGGCCCAAACCCGCAAGAACATCTGCTGCGTCGGCGACGACGACCAGTCCATCTATTCATGGCGCGGCGCCGAGGTCGGCAACATCCTGCGTTTCGAGACCGACTTCCCCGGCGCACGGGTAGTCCGCCTCGAATGCAACTACCGTTCGACGCCCCATATCCTGGCCGCCGCCTCCGGTCTTATCGCCCATAATGCGGGAAGGCTGGGCAAGACGCTGTGGACCAATCTGGACGAAGGCGAAAAGGTGCGGGTATTCGGCGTCCGGGACGGCAAACAGGAGGCCAAATCGATATGCGGGGAAATGGAGAGCCTTAAATCCGGGGGGGAGCCTCTTAACGGCATGGCGGTGCTGGTGCGCACCGGCGCCCAGACTCGTGAGTTCGAAGAACGATTAATCGTCGTCGGCGTTCCCTACCGGGTAGTCGGAGGCCTGCGTTTTTACGAGCGCCGTGAAATCCGCGACGCCGTCGCCTATCTGCGCGTCATCGCCCGGGGAGCCGACGACATGGCCTTCGAGCGCATCGTCAATCTGCCCAAGCGCGGTCTGGGACAATCCGCCCTGCACGCCGTCCATGCGCTGGCCCGGAACTCGCGCCTGCCGTTGACCGAAGCCGCCGGACAACTGGCAAAAACCGACGAGTTAAAACCAAAAGCCAGGGCCGCAATCGAGGCCCTGCTCGGCGACATCGAACGCTGGCGAACCTTAAGCGGTGAAATTCCGCCCGGCCGGTTGATCGCGCTGGTGCTCAGGGAATCCGGCATCATCGATATGTGGAAGGCCGATCCGGCCCCTGACGCGCCGGGACGAATCGATAATCTGATGGAATTGGAGACGGCGCTTGAAGACTTTCAAAATCTGAACGAGTTCCTCGAACATGTCAGTCTGGTGATGGAGATTGACGAAAACTCCGGCAACGACAAAGTGACGCTGATGACCCTCCACGGGGCCAAGGGGCTGGAGTTCGACACCGTGTTCCTGGCCGGCTGGGAAGAAGGACTGTTTCCTCACCAGCGGGCGCTGGATGATTTGAGAATGGGGGGAACGGGAGGACTGGAGGAGGAACGCCGCCTCGCCTACGTCGGGCTGACCAGGGCGCGTCGGCGGGCGCTCATCTTTCACGCCGCCGGCCGCATCGTCCATGGCCGCTGGCAGAGCGCCTCGCCTTCGCGCTTCATCAATGAACTGCCTAAAGATCATATTACCGTCTCCGCCGACGGCGGACTTTACGGTTCCGGCGGCGGCGAAGGCTTTTGCGAGGAAACGTCCGCCTTCCGGCCGGGGCGATGGCTGCGTAGCCCGGCATCCCCCTCAAAAATGAAATCAACAAACAACAACTTCAGGGCCGGAGCGCGTGTCTTTCACCAAAAGTTCGGATATGGGCGCGTCATCGCCGTGGACGGCGACAAACTGGACATCGACTTTGAAACGTCCGGCAGCAAGAAAATAATGAGCATCTTCGTGGAGGCGGCGTGAAAGACGCCGACGCCGACACATGGCGGGTCGAGGTCGCCGCCGACAATAATACCGTAAAGGCTTTCGAGTCGGCGCTTGATCCGTTTTGCACGGCCGTTTCCTGGTTTGTCTGCGGCGACGGACCACAATGGAGCATTGAGGGCTACTGCGAGGCCATGCCTGATCGGCAAGCCCTGATCGCCGCCCTGACCGAGGCTGCATCCGCGATTAACGCCGCCCCTCCCAAGATATTCATCCATCGGCTTAAACCACGCGACTGGGTCGCCGAAAACCTGACCATTTTTCCGCCCGTCGAAGCGGGGCGATATTTTATTTACCCCACCTTCCACAAAGGCAAGGCGCCGCCGGGACGGGTAAGCCTGTGCCTTAATCCCGGCGCCGCTTTCGGTTCGGGCGAGCACGCTTCCACCGGCGGCTGCCTGCTGGCCCTGGACCGGCTGGCGCGGCGGCGGCGGTTCACCTCGGCTTTGGACCTGGGCTGTGGCTCGGGCATTCTTGCCATGGCCGTCGCCGGAACCTGGCGGGCAAAAGTAATTGCCTCCGATCTCGACGCAAAGGCGGTATTGGTAGCCCGCGACAACATACGCCGCAACCGGATGGGACGGCTGATCCGGGCAACGCAAAGCGACGGCTACCTGTCGCCGGTCATCCGCGAAGGCGCGCCGTTTGACCTGATCGTCTGCAATATCCTGGCCGGCCCTCTTCGCCGCATGGCCGCCGACCTTGGCCGCCATCTGAAGAAACGCGACGGCGTCGCCGTGCTCGGCGGCTTTTACATAAGAGACGCCAACCGGGTGCTTGCCGCCCACCGCGCCCAGGGCCTGAGATTATTATGCCGCATTGACATCAACGACTGGCGGACGCTGGTGTTGGCGCGGCCATGATGTTGGTGTACTCTAACGGCGGATATAATAAGGACGCAGGGATAATGTTCAATCCGACGACTCTTGTCATTGACACTTTTGTCGATGCGCTCAAGGACAACTACGAGCGCGTCTACGGACTGCTGGATGCGGAGTTCGCCGGCATCATACGTTTCGTCGGCCGCATCGCGCTGGAGAACATCGCCAACACCGACGCCGCCTACCATGACCTCAATCACACCATCATGGTCACCCAGGTCGGCCAGGAAATCATCAGGGGCAAGCACCTGATCGAAGGCGGCGTGACGACTAAAGACTGGATGCATTTCGTCATCTCTCTGCTGTGCCACGACATCGGCTATGTGCGCGGCATTTTGAAGGGCGACGCCTGCGGCTCCTATGTGAAGAATCTTGACGGCGAGACGGTGGAACTGGATCACGGCGCCACCGACGCCGCCCTGACGCCTTATCATGTACATCGCTCACGGCTGTTCGTGCGCGAACGCTTCGGCGGCAACCCCGTCATCGACGTCAACATCATCGAGGCCAATATCCTGAACACCTGTTTCCCGGTTCCCGGCGGCGAAGACGGCGGTAAAGACAAAGGCTATCCCGGCTTGGTCAGGGCGGCGGATTTAATCGGGCAACTGGCCGACATCGGATACGAGCGCAAGCAGAGCGCCCTGTTTCACGAGTTTCAGGAGACCGGAACCGCTGAAATCCTCGGCTTCAAGTCGCCGGGAGACCTCCGCGCCGCCTATCCTAAATTCTTTTGGGGAGCCGTTTCGCCCTATATCAACGACACCCTGCACTATTTAAGCGTCACGCAGGACGGCAAGCAGTGGATCGCCAACCTGTTTGCCCACGTTTTTGCCCAGGAACACGGCGCCCACGGCCTTGGCCCCCTGACAATGATGAAAGATAATAAATGAAGTGGCTTTTTTTTCTGGTGATCTGCCCGCCGACCGGCATGGATTACTGCGAACCGGTGTGGAACGACCAGCTTTTTGAAACCCTTGCCCAGTGCGAACAGGCCATGGAATCCGCCGCCTGGCAGTACAAAGACAGCGAGTACATCGTTATGCGGGCCGCCTGCCGCCAGAAGAAGGACGAAAAGAAAGACGACAACTAATCGGTTCCGCGCACGGCAACCGACTTGATGGCGTCTGGATCAATGTCGAGGAGGGAACAAATCCGATTAATGCTCGTCGCCTCGGCCTCGTCAACAACGCCGTCGGCTTCACTGATCGTCTTGCAGATCATCACCACCATGGCCGCCTCTTCCGGATCGCCCTTGACCGCTTCAATCGCCTCCATCGCCTCGGCCGGCCCCGCCTCGTGATCATCTCGCAGCTTGGAAACGTAATCCGAGAAAATCTCGGCGGCATGATCGGTATTGTAGATACTCAACGTATCCAGAATTTTTATCAGCCGTTGGACACGAAGGCTCTCGCGGCGACTTGCCTCGCCGTCGGCAACCGCCACTATCGCCGCCGCCGCCATGCTCGCTTTGAGAATAGGCAGCTTGCGCGCCCTGACCTTGTTCTTTTGATGATGGGCGATAAGAATGTCGATAAAGCCGGCCATAATTAACCCCCCCCCTGTCTATTTTTGCTTGATCACTTTACCCGCCGCCTCTCGTCTTAGCAATACGAGGGCATGTTTTCTCTTGGCTGTCATACACGATCCGGTATAGTCGGCGTCTGCCTTGAGAGCCTTGCCTGTCGCCATGGAGGATAAAATGACAATAACCCGGCGTTCGGTATTTCTTGCCGCAGGGATGGCGGCGCTGGCCGCCTGCGCCGCCGAGGAGGGAGTGATCGCCAATCCCATGCCTACGGCCTGTCTGGCCAACAGCGGCACATACCTTAAAGGGGTAGATTGGAGCAAGGCCGAGGCCGTTCACATAACCTACCGCAACGGCAGATATACGCCGTTGATAACCAACCTGGCCGTCAACAAACCCTACATCGTGCGCGTTGCCAACAAGGATGAAACCCTTCGCGGCTTCAGGGCCAGGGAGTTATTCAGCTCGGTCGCCGTGGCCAAGGTGTCTCATGACGGCAAGGAGGTTGCCGGAAACTGCCCCGGCGCCGTCAACATCGCCCCTCTCAAAACGGCGGAGATCAGGCTGGTGACCGTCGAGCCGGGCGGCTATTATTTTACCGATGATCCCATCGTTTTCGGCGACGCCTACCCGGACAGTCTTGCCCTGTCCCCGGCAATGCCCGACCCGAAAAATAAATTCTTTTTCCAGGAAGATATCGCCGTCGGCTCCGGCGGAGCGGAAAGAGCCTTCGGCATACTGGCCGTAAAGTAACAAGGCCTATGCCCATGGCGGCGGCGAAAAAGAAAGACCACTGGATCGGTTTTGATCTTGGCGGCACCAAGATGCTGGCCTGCGTCTACGGCAACGATTTCGTCGTCAAGGGCCGGAAACGCAAAAAGACCAAAGCCCATATCGGCGCCGAAGCCGGCTTGCAGCGCATGATCAAGACCATCAACGAGGCCCTCGTCGACGCCGGAGTCGCCCCCGACCGGTTGGCCGGAATCGGCATCGGCTGTCCGGGGCCGCTCGACCTGGATCGCGGCATAGTGCTCGAAACTCCCAACATGGGATGGAAAAATGTCCCCGTCGCAAAGGTCATCCGCGCCGCCTTTAATTGTCCCGTCGTCATCGCCAATGACGTGGACGCCGGGGTCTACGGCGAATACCGCTTCGGCGCCGCCAGGGGGGCGCGTTGCGTGGTCGGCGTCTTCCCCGGAACCGGCATCGGCGGCGGTTGCGTCTACGAAGGGTCGATCATTCGCGGCAAGATCGGATCATGCATGGAAATCGGCCACCTGCCGGTGACCGCCGACGGCCCGCTTTGCGGCTGTGGGCGGCGCGGCTGCCTGGAGACCTACGCCGCCCGTCCGGCTATTGCCGCCGCCTGCGCCGCCGCCGCCCGCCGGGGCGAGGCTCCGCGCCTGATGGAAGCCGCCGACGGCGACATGAATGACATCCGCAGCGGCGCCATCGCCGCTTCCATAAGGGCCGGGGACGCGGCTGTCGAGCGCATCGTCCGCGAGGCGGCGCGGCGCATCGGATGGAGCATGGCCGGGGTTGTCAATCTGCTGGCCCCGGACGTGGTGCTGCTCGGCGGCGGATTGGTCGAGGCGATGCCCGACATCTTCCGCTCCGAAATCGAATCCGCCATCAAGGCCCGCGTCATGTCATCCATGGAGGGAATCTTCAAGGTCGCCGTCGCCGAACTGGGCGGCGACGCCGGCGTCACCGGCATGGCCGCCTGGGCCGAATATATCGTCGAGAACAGAGGTGATGGTTCATAAGTCGCGGCGTCCGGCATGATCAAGGCGAAGAATCTTTTCGGCTATCGCCCTTATTGGGCGCGGCGTTTCGGCGTTGCGCCGTTTTTGCCCATGTCGCGGGACGAGATGGACAGGCTGGGCTGGGATTCATGCGACATCATCCTGGTGACCGGCGACGCCTACGTCGATCACCCCAGCTTCGGCATGGCCATCATCGGCCGTTTGCTGGAAGCCCAGGGGTTTCGCGTCGGCATTATCGCCCAGCCCGACTGGTCGAACGCCGAGGCCTTCACGACGCTGGGACCGCCCAACCTGATGTGGGGCGTGACCTCCGGCAACATGGATTCGATGGTCAATCGCTACACCGCCGACCGCCGTCTGCGCCACAACGACAGCTATACGCCGGAAGATGAGGGCGGCAAGCGCCCGGATCGCGCCGTCATCGTCTACGCCCAGCGTTGCCGCGAGGCTTTTCACGATGTCCCCATCGTCATCGGCGGGATCGAGGCGTCGCTGCGCCGCGTCGCCCATTATGACTACTGGTCGGATAAAGTGCGGCGCTCCATCCTGATCGACAGCAAGGCCGACCTGCTGGTTTACGGCAACGCCGAGCGCGCCATAGTCGAAATCGCACACAGAACGGCCAAGGGAATCGCGCCGAAGAATATGCGCGACATTCGCGGCGTCGCCTTTGCCTGCAATTCAATGAACGGCGCGGAATGCGCCGCCGTGATTCGCCTGCCGGGTTACGACGAAGTGACGGCAAAACCTGAGCTGTATGCCCATGCGTCGCGCATCCTGCATCAGGAAAGCAACGCCGGCAACGCCCATGCGTTGATTCAGAATCAGGGCGGGCGGGAGATATGGCTCACCCAGCCGCCCATTCCCCTGACGACGCCGGAGATGGACGGCGTTTACGACCTGCCCTATGCCCGTGCGCCGCACCCGGCATATGCCGGAAGGCGCATCCCGGCATGGGAGATGATCCGTTTTTCCGTCAACATCATGCGCGGCTGTTTCGGCGGCTGTACGTTCTGCTCCATCACCGAACACGAAGGCCGCGTCGTTCAAAACCGTTCGCCGGACTCGATCATCAAGGAAATAAAAGACATCCGCGACAAGGTGGAAGGTTTCACCGGCCATATCTCGGACCTCGGCGGGCCGACGGCCAATATGTACCGTATGGCCTGCAAGGACGACGATATCCAGGCCGTATGCCGCCGCTTGTCGTGCGTTTATCCGGTCATTTGCCGTAATCTGGACATCGACCACGGCCCGCTTATCGAACTTTACCGAAAAGCCCGCGCCGTTGACGGCGTCAAAAAGGTGCATATAGCGTCCGGGTTACGCTACGATCTGGCGGCGGAAAGCCCCGCCTATGTCAAGGAACTGGTCACTCACCATGTCGGCGGCTACCTGAAAATCGCCCCGGAACATACCGAGCCGGGTCCGTTGTCCAAAATGATGAAGCCGGGCATCGGCGCTTACGACCGCTTCAAGAGAATGTTCGATCAGGCGGCGAAGAAAGCCGGCAAGGAGTACTACCTGATCCCGTACTTCATCGCCGCCCACCCCGGCACGACCGACGAAGACATGATGAATCTGGCCATGTGGTTGAAGAACAACAACCTGCGCGCCGATCAGGTGCAGACCTTTCTGCCCTCGCCCATGAGTCTGGCCACCGCCATGTATTATTCCGGGCGCAACCCGCTCAAGCCGGTGCGCCGCAACGCCGGCGAAGAGGTAAAGACCGCCAAAGGATTAAAACAGCGCCGATTGCACAAGGCTTTCCTACGCTATCACGACGCTGAAAACTGGCCGCAGATTCGGGAGTCGCTGAAAAAAATGGGCCGTCAGGACTTGATCGGACCCGGCAAGAAACATCTGGTCCCCGCATGGCAGCCCAAGGGCACAGGCGGCGACGGCGGCGAGGGAACGCGCACCGGACGCAAGCACGGCGCACAGAAATTTCTTACCCGACACGCCGACAAAGCCGAAAAACATTAAAATCGTTCCAGCGCCCGTTCGGCCGCCTCGCGCACCAGGGCTGAATCGTCATTCAGCAACTTCTCGGCAATCTTGGCAAGAGAAGGGTCGCCGCTGTTGCCGACGGCGATCAGGGCGTTGCGTACCATCCGGTCCCGGCCGGTGCGCTTGAGGGGGCTTTTAGCGAAGCGACGACGGAAGGCGGCGTCATCCAGCGTCGCCAACTCGGCCAGAGAGAGGTCGGCGGCGCCCTCCCTGGGCTGAAATTTTCCCTCTCCGGTCGGCGTAGCGAACTTGTTCCACGGACACGCCGCCAGACAGTCGTCGCAACCGAAGACGCGATTGCCCATCCTTGCCGCCAATTCGAGATCGATGGAGTCCTTATGTTCGATAGTCAGGCAGGAGATGCAGCGTCGGGCATCCAAACGATACGGCTCGTAAAGGGCGCCGGTGGGACAGGCGTCGATGCAGGCCCGACACGAACCGCACCGATCAACCCCCGCCTTGTCCGGCTCCAGTTCGAGAGTGGTGAATATCTCGGCAAGGAACAGCCATGAGCCGAACTCAGGCGAGACCAGACAGGTGTGTTTGCCTTGCCAGCCCAGACCGGCCCGCGCCGCCAACGGCTTCTCCATTACCGGCGCCGTATCGACGAACACCTTGACTTGGCAGGCGTAGGTCTTGACCATCCAACGAGCCAGATGCTTGAGACGTTTCTTGATAACGTCCTGATATTCATGCCCTTGGGCGTAAACGCTGACCGCGCCCTTGGCCGGATCGCCATGGGCCTGCCGGGGATCGCCTTCAGGTCCGTAATTAACCCCCAGCACAATGATGTTCTGCGCCTCCGGCCACAAGGCGGTCGGCGTTGAGCGACGCCCGGCGGTTTCGGCCATCCACTCCATCGAGCCGTGATTTCCTCGCGCCAGATAAGCCTTCAAATGGCGGCGGTTAGCCTCGTCGTCGGGCGCATCGACGGCGGCGCAAAAGGCCACGGCGTCAAAGCCCAGCGCCGATGCTTCGGCGCGAATGGCTTGTTTCGCTTTTTTCATTATCGTCTGCGCTCTATCATAAAATCCCGAAAACCAATAAAAGCACGATTATGAGAGAAAAAACAAAGGCCGTGGTGCTGCTCAGCGGAGGACTGGATTCCGCCACCGTGCTGGCCATCGCCATGAACATGGGGTTTGAGGCCCATGCCCTGACCTTCCGCTATGGTCAGCGCCACAGCCTGGAGATTGAGGCGGCCCGCGCCGTCGCCGCCGCCGCCGGCGCCGCTGAACACAAGATCGTCGATATCGGCCCGGAAGCCTTTCACGGCTCGGCGCTGACCGACGGCGTAGAGGCGCCCAAGGGACGCTCGGATGAGGAAATGAAATCCGGCGTGCCGGTGACTTATGTTCCGGCGCGCAACGTCATCTTTCTTTCCTATGCGCTGGGCTGGGCCGAGGTGATGGCCGCCGATGACATCTTCATCGGCGTCAACGCGCTGGACTATAGCGGTTACCCCGATTGTCGCCCTGAATTCATCGCCGCCTTTCAGGCAATGGCCGATCTCGCCACCAAGGCCGCCGTCGAAGGAGGGCGCAAAACCACCATCCATGCGCCGCTGATCAACCTCACCAAGGGGCAAATCATCATTCGGGGCCTGGAACTCGGCGTTGACTACGGTTTGACCTTGAGCTGCTATGATCCCGGCCCCCGCGCCGTCCCCTGCGGCGAATGCGACGCTTGCCGTCTGCGTCGCAAGGGCTTCGCGGAGGCGGGGCTTGCCGACCCGGCTGATACGCCATGAGCTACGCCGTAAAAGAAATGTTTTATTCCCTTCAAGGCGAAGGGGCGCAAAGCGGACGCGCCGCCGTCTTTTGCCGCTTTGCCGGCTGCAACCTGTGGTCGGGCCGGGAAGATGACCGGGCCTCGGCGACATGCTCCTTTTGCGACACCGATTTTATCGGCGTTGACGGCGGCGGCGGCGGGCGCTTCAGGACGGCGGACAAACTGGCCCGCGCCGCGTTCGCCCTGTGGCCGAAGACAACAACGGGCCGACCGATGGTGGTGTGCACCGGCGGCGAACCTTTTCTTCAACTCGATAAAAAACTGATCGCCGCTTTTCATGACGCCGGTTTTGAAGTCGCCGCCGAGACCAACGGCGCCCTGCCCGCGCCGGACGGGCTGGACTGGGTCTGCGTCAGCCCCAAGGCCGGGAGCAACCTTGTCCTGACCGCCGGCGATGAGCTAAAGCTGGTTTATCCCCAGCCGGACGCCGATCCCCGATGGTATGAAAACCTTGACTTCCGGCACTTCTTCCTTCAGCCCATGGACGGCGCGGAATTGGCGAAGAACACCGAATCGGCCATGCGCTTCTGTCTGGAGCGTCCCAAGTGGCGTCTTAGTCTGCAAATACAGAAACAACTCGGCATCAGATAACCATGGACATCTACAAGACATTCACCTTCGAGGCGGCTCATCGTCTGCCCAACCTGCCTGCAAACCACAAGTGCTCGCGGCTGCACGGCCATTCATTCCAGGCCGAGATTCACGTCGCCGGCGATCTTGACCCCAAGCTCGGCTGGGTGATGGACTTTGCCGACGTCAAGGAAGCCTATGAACCCATCCGCCTGCGGCTGGACCACTACTATCTCAACGACATCGAAGGGCTGGAGAATCCCACCAGCGAAATTATCGCCCGCTGGATATGGCGAAACCTGAAACCCCGCCTGCCCAAACTGTCCAAGGTGGCGATCCGCGAAACCTGCACCGCAGGCTGCGTCTATGCGGGCGAGGACGAGAATCTAAACCCCCAGTAACGCATCGACTTCAGCCTGATCCAGGGCGTGCTCGCTGCCGTGGATATTGGCGCTGGCCATGTCCATAATCTTTTGGATGCTGTGCGAGGCGTCGGTCATAAGCAGTCTCAGCCTGTCGTTATCGCCGGAGGCCACGGCGTCTTCGGCATTTTTTACGGTCATGGCGATAAAACGGTTAATGGCGGCGATGTTGGCCTCGAAAGGCGTGCGGTATCTGGCGGGAACATATTCGTAGGCTTCGATGGCCATATCCTTGCCGGCGAACGTGCTGTCGCGAAAGTGATCCTGATATGATTTGGGGCGCCATTCCCGCGCTTCTTCAAGCAGCTCCGGCATATCGGGAATCATCTCGATGGTCATGACGATCTCGTTAAAATGGTTGAGATAGTCGGTGGCGAGAAGAGTCTGCTCGTTAAGATTGGCGGCCTTGGCCTTCTTCTGAAAGGCAAGAAATTTCTCGGAATCGCCCTCGGGAGGGTCATGACTGTTTGTCGCATCGCTCATTTTGTTTCCGTTTATATTCGGCAAAACAAACCTGGAATACGCGAATCTGGTCCATGCCGTCAGGCAGGTCAACTCTTTTGGGGATGTCCGACTTTACTTGGGCATCGGCCCGATATAGATTGGCGCGCATGCAGCTTGGTGATCATAATATAATCGGTTCAGCCGGGGGCCGCCTTTTCTTCGGGCGGCGCCTGGGCCGTCGGCTGACCTCATGGCTGCTGACGTCCGTACTCGCCCTCAATATTCTGGCGGCGTCGGCCCTGCCCGGCGCCAAGATCGGCAATGCCCAGTCACCTTCCAAAGACCGGACATCATTCAGCGTATTCTGCACGGCGAATGGTCCCCAGTTAGTCAAGGTCGACGCAAACGGGATGCCCGTCCCCAACGAAAAAGCCGCAGAAAAACTCTGCGATTTCTGTCTGCCGTTCTCGAAACTTGTTTTACTCGCGCCGCAACAAACAATCGATTCTTCGGCGCTCGACCTCACCGTCGCCCGCCTGCGCTTTCCGATTATCGGCAGCGCCGACGCCTCCGCCGTTCCGGCCGGACCTCTCCAGCCACGCGCCCCTCCCTCCCTTTCCGCTTAAATCCATAAGTTAAAGCGTCTTTGACGTTGTCAGCCCGCGACCGGGCCTTGCGCCTGTTTGCGCACGACTTCCGCAACAGACGCATAAGCGGAAAACCATAACCATCTAAATGGAGGGGGCCTCCTGTGAAACACATTAGTAAAGCGCTTATGGCGACAACCGCCATGATCGCGATCTCCAATCCCGCCTTCAGCCAATCGGCGACCGAACTGCCGGCGGTAACCGTGGTCGGCGCTCCCCTGAATGAAAGCCTTACGGTTCCGACGACGGAGCAGGCGCAAGAAGAAATCCGGCGGACGCCGGGCGCCGTTGAAGTGATCGCCGATACGGTCTTCAAGAACGGGCCGGCGGCCACGCTCAAGGACGTGCTGGACTATGTCCCCGGCGTGTTCGTTCAGCCGAAATGGGGCGCCGACACCAGACTTTCAATCCGTGGCTCCAGCTTGTCCCGCAATTTCCACTTACGCAGCATCCAGTTGTATATGGACGGAATCCCGATCAACACCGCCGACGGCTATGGCGATTTTCAGGAGATCGATCCCGGCGCCTATCGGCACGTTGATGTCTACAAGGGTGCAAATGCGCTTCAGTTCGGCGGCAATTCGCTGGGCGGAGCCATCAATTTCGTCACCCCCAGCGGACGCGACGCCTCGATTGCCGCCGTCAGCGCCGATGTCGGCAGCTTCGGCTTCAACCGTCAGCAGGCAAGTTCCGGAGCGGTTGTCGGGCCGGTTGATTACTTCGTCACCGCCGCCCGTCAACAGCAAGAAGGTTGGCGCGATCATACGGGGGGCGATTCATATCGCGGCTCGGTGAATCTGGGCTATCAACTGACGCCTGACATCGAGACGCGCTTTTATGTCAACGCCAACAATGTTCATCAACGCATCCCCGGCGAAGTAACAAAAGCCGCCGCCTTGTTATTCCCGGAGGGAGGAGCGAACGCCAATAAAACAAACGATTATCAACGTAATATCGATACGGTTCGAGTCGCCAATAAAACGACGCTGCGCTTTGAATCGACGACCGTCGATTTAGGGGCGTTCGGCGTTGATCGACAACTGCTGCATCCCATATTCCAGTTGATCGACTACAGTTATAAAGACTATGGCGGTTTTATCCGGGCGGTAGACGGGCGGTCAATTCTCGGCCACAAGAACAGGGCCGTTGTCGGATTCAATATTATCAACGGCAGGATCGACAACAGACAGTACGCGAACGCAAAAGGGCTAAGAGGCGCTCTCCAGTCATCATCATTTGATTCGTCGGAAAACTATATCGCCTATGGAGAGGACTCATTTTCCATAATTCCGAACGTGGCGGTCGTCGGCGGCTTGCAATTCCTCCATGCGGTGCGCGACCGGAAGGATACCTTCCTGTCCAACGGCGATGCGTCGGGTCGCAACAGCTTCAGCCTTTTGAGTCCCAAAGTAGGCCTGTTGTGGGATGTGGACCCCGACTGGCAGGCCTTCGCCAATATTTCCCGCAGCGCCGAAGTTCCCAGTTTCGGCGAAAGCGGCGGAGCCGCCGTTCCGTTCACCACCGTCAAGGAACAGACCGCCACGACATACGAGGTCGGCACGCGGGGGCAACGGTCAAACTACAAGTGGAATCTGGCGGCCTATCGGGCGGAAATACATAACGAATTGCAATGTCTGCAAAGCGCCGTCGCCGGGTGTAATGTAACGAACGTTCACAGGACCATTCACCAGGGATTGGAATTAGGCGGCGGCGCCGATTTTCTCCATGACCTTTTCAGCCAAAAAGATAAAATAGGGCTGAATCTTGCTTATACGTTCAATGACTTTACGTTCGACAGCGACCGCAACTACAACGACAACCAGCTTCCGGGAGCGCCTCGTCATTTCCTTCGCGGCGAAATGCTCTACAAGCACCCGATCGGTTTATCGATCGGACCGAATATGGAATGGGTGCCTAAAGGCTACTACGCCGACAACGCCAATACGCTGCAAACCGATCCTTATGTGATCTTCGGAATGAAGGCCGTTCAGGATTTCAATGAGAACGTCTCCGCGTATGTCGAGGGTCGTAATCTCGGAAATACCGCCTATATCTCCAACGCAAGCGTGATTAACCGGGCCACCTCGGCTTCCGCGCAGTTTAATCCCGGCGATGGCCGATCCGCTTTTGCCGGCATTCGCGCCAAGTGGTGATCGGATAATGAAAAAAATGAAATACATCCTGCCGACTATTTTAAGCCTGTCTGTAACCGGCGCCGGCCTTGTCATGAGCGGCCAAGCGGTCGCCCATCAGCCCAAACACGAAAAAGCCGCTTCTGAATGTGTCGGCCCGCAAGCCGAACCGTCACCGCGCTGCGCCGAAACGCCGACGCCCCTGTTCGACGCCAAGGGGCATCTATGGCTGACATGGACGCAAAACGGATATGTATATGTTGCCCGCTCTGAAGACGGCGGCGCGTCGTTCGCCGCGTCGGCCAAGGTCGCGCCCAAGCCGCTCGACATCGAAAAGAACGGAGAAAACCGTCCCAAGATAGCGGTCTCGCCGGACGGCTCGCTCTATGTCGCCTTCACTGTTAAAGGCGAGCAGAAATACTCCGGCATTGTTTATTTCAGCCGCTCGACGGACGGCGGCAAGGTTTTCTCCCCGCCGGTCGTCATCACCGACGAGGACAAGCCGGTGAGCCAGAGCTTTGAAACGCTTAACGTCGGCGCCGACGGCCGCATCCATATCTCATGGATCGACAAGCGCGATAGAGAGGCGGCCAAACAACAACAGAAAAAGTACGCCGGTTCCGCCATTTATTACGCTTATTCCGACGACGGCGGAAAAAGCTTTTCCGCCAACATAAAGCTGGCCGATCACAGTTGTGAATGTTGTCGAATCACCATGGCTATTGACGGCGCCGGATCGCCTGTGATCGCCTGGCGGCATGTCTTTGAAGGCAATATCCGCGACCATGCCTTGATGAAACTGAACGCCGACGGCTCCCCCGGTCGCCTGACGCGGGTAAGCGAAGACCTCTGGAAGCTTGACGGCTGTCCTCATCACGGCCCGGCGCTTGCCATCGGCGACAACGGCGTTTTGCACATTGTCTGGTTTACCGACGGCGCGGCGCGCAAGGGGCTGTTTTACGCACACTCCGAAGACGGAGGCAACGCCTTCTCCGCGCCCTACGGCTTCGGCAACCGTTCCAACCGGGCGGCGCGCCCTCATGTCCTGGCCGCCGGAGGAAAGACGTTCGTGGCATGGAAGGAATTCACCGGCGAGACCGGCGAAATTTTTGTCATGGAATCAGGAGATGACGGACGCACATGGTCAAAGCCGTTACGCATTTCGACCACCGCCGACACATCGGATCATCCGCTGCTGGTTCATGACGGACGCTCAGTTTACCTGTCGTGGGCGACGCTGGCGGAAGGCTGGCGCTTGTTCAAAGTGGGCGGAAACGCGCCATGATGCGGACTTTGGGGTTAGTCGTGTTTCTTCTTGCCTCTACCGCCGTTGCCGCACCGGCAGAGGAAACAATAGTACGCCCTTTCGTTCGCGGCAGCTTCGCCGCCATCGTTGAGGCCGGACGGGGCCGGCCCCACATCGTCAACTTCTGGTCCATCGGTTGCCCGCCTTGCCTTGCCGAGATGCCGATATTGAAAAAAATACTGGAGAGCGGGGCGGATGTCCGCCTGACCATGGTTTCCACCGATGCCGAGAACGATATCCCGCGCATTCTCCGAACACTGGAAAAATACGCCCCGGCAAAGGCCGAAAAATGGGTTTTTGCGGATACCTTCGTCGAGAGGCTGCGCTACGAAGTTGATAAGAACTGGAGCGGAGAACTTCCGCGAACCTACCTCATCGGAGTCAACGGAGAGATCAAAGTTGAATCCGGCCTCCTTGATGAGTCCGCCCTCTCGAAATGGCTTGAGGGGCAAGTAAAATGACCGCGTTGCGAACGTCGATATCGCTGGGAATAGCCGTAGTTTTTCATGCAGGCATCGCCTTCGCGCTTTATCAGCAAACTCTCCCTTCAACTTCGACGTCCATTGAAGCCGGTAATTTCGAGGTCGTCGATCTGCCCGCGCCGACGCCTGTCCCGGCGCCGAAGGCGGAGCCTGAACCTGAAACGGCGAGGCAATCCGAACCCGTTAAAGCCGAAGTCGCGGAACTGAAAGCGCCGATCCGCAAGCCGCATCCGCCCGTGAAAGATACATTGCCGAAAGAGGAAACATCAACGCCGAAACCGGAGCCGACGCCTGCGGCCTCATCAACGACCGTGGCGCAGAAGGACGAATCGCTCTCTTATGTTCCTCCCGACAACAGGGCCGCCTATCTTCAGAATCCCCATCCTTTATACCCCGCCCAGGCGCGGCGAAAAGGCCTGCAAGGCGCCGTCCTGCTAACGGTGGAGGTCAGCGCCGAGGGCTTGCCGTTAAGCCTGACCGTGAAGGAAAGCTCCGGGGTTAATCTTCTTGACGACGCCGCCGTCGAATCGGTCCGGCGCTGGAAATTCGTCGCCGCCACCCGAGGCGGCAAGCCGGTCGCCGCCTTCGTCGAAATCCCCATCCGTTTTGTGCTTCAAAACAGTTAGTAAAGGTCCGTTCAATGGCGGTTGAAAATATTTCCTGGCTTGCATGGTGGAGTGAAGCGGACTGGATCGTGCGTCTGGTTTTTCTTTTATTGCTCGCCCTTTCGCTCGCCAGTTGGACCGTTATTGTCTTCAAGGTCTGGCAGTTCGCCTCGATTCATCGTCATGAACGACGCCTCGGCGTCGGAATAATCGGCGGCGCGCCGCCGGCGAATCTGGCCGCCGCCTTGCCCGAACATGTTCCTTCAGTCCATTTGTTGCGGGCGGCCGACGGCGGCGGCGCGGCGGTTTTTAATGCCGGCGACCGTAGCCGAACAGAGGCGGTTTTCTCGCACATCCTTAAAGAACGCCGCATGGAAATGGAAAACTTTCTCACCCTTCTTGCCACCACCGGCAACGCCGCGCCCTTTATCGGCCTGTTCGGCACGGTATGGGGAATCATGCACGCCCTGCAAGGGCTGGGGGGCGACGCCGCCCTCTCTATGGATATGATCGCCGGTCCGGTCGCCGAGGCCCTGACGGCAACGGCGGCGGGTCTGTTCGTCGCCATTCCCGCCGTGGTCGGGTATAACCTGCTGCTGCGCCGCCTGAGACGCATCATGGGCATTATCGAAGGCAACGCCATGCGCATCCTGGACGCCTTTTTTCCTCCTGCCGAAAGGAAGAGCTGAAATGGCGTTCAATATTGACGGCGGCGATTTTGACCAACCGCTCTCGGAAATCAACGTCACCCCGCTGGTGGATGTCATGCTGGTTCTGCTGGTGATCTTTATTATCGCCGCGCCGCTGATGGCCCAGGCGTTGAGAATCGATCTTCCCCGCGTTGCCGCCGCCGCGTCGCAAGACCCGGAAGTCGCCGATCTGGTCATGCGCAAAGACAAAAGCCTGGAGCTTGACGGATCGCCGATCACTTACGGCGAACTGCATAACGTCCTGAGCGGAATGGTGCGGACCCGTTCCGAAAAGCTGGTGCTGCGGCTGGGCGGCGACGCGACGCTTCCCTACCAGGACATCACCGAACTGCTGTCCCTGGTTCGCAATTGCGGCATCACCCGGATCGCCTTCGCCACGCAAAGTCCTTAGAGCATCAGCCCAGCGCCTGATTCAGATCGTCCTTGATGTCTTCCACGTCTTCCAGGCCCACCGACAGGCGGACCAGGCCGTCAGTGATGCCGACCTTGTCGCGTTCTTCCTGGGTAAAGCGCATATGGGTGGTGGTCGCCGGGTGAGTGGTCAGACTCTTGGCGTCGCCGAGATTGTTGGATATGTCGATCAGCTTCATGGCGTTGAGAACCTTGAACGCCGCCGCCTTGCCGCCGGGAACCTCGAAGGTGACGATAGAGCCGCCCTGACCGCTCATCTGCCTCATCGCCAGTTTATGCTGAGGGTGACTCGCCAATCCGGGATAGATTGCCTTAACAACGGCAGGATGGCCTTCCAGATGGCGGGCGACGGCCAGCGCGTTTTCGCAATGGCGGGTCATCCGCAGCTCCATGGTCTCAAGACTCTTCACCATCACCCAGGCGTTGAACGGGCTGATGCAGGGGCCGGTATGGCGGACAAACGGAATCAGCAGGTTGTTGAAATAGTCCTCGTTATTGGTAAGGACGGCGCCGCCCATGCACCGGCCCTGGCCGTCGATGTGCTTGGTGGCGGAGTAGACGACAATGTCGGCGCCGTATTCTATCGGCTTTTGCAGCACCGGCGTGGCGAAAACGTTATCGACCACCAGAAGGGCGCCGGCGGCGCGGGCCAGATCGCTGACCGCCTTGAGGTCGATGATCTCCAGCGTCGGATTTGACGGCGTTTCCAGAAACACGGCTTTGGTTTTTTTCGATAGGGCCGCCTTCCATTGATCAAGGTCCAGGCCGTCCACCAGTTGACACGTTACGCCGAAAGCGCAAAGCACCTTGTCGATGATGATCTTGCACGATCCGAACAGGGCGCGTGACGCCACCACCCGGTCGCCGCAGCTTAGTTGACAGGCCAGCGAGGCAAAGACGGCGGCCATGCCGCTGGAGGTGGCGAAGCAATAATCGGCGCCTTCCAGCAGCGCCAGCCTTTTTTCGAACATGGCGACGGTGGGATTGGCGTAGCGGGAATACTGGTAGCGCGAAATTTCGCCCTTGAAGGTCCGCTCGGCCTCCTCGGCGGATTTATAGACGTAGCCCGAGGTCAGAAACAGGCCCTCGCTGGTTTCGTCAAAGTCGGATCGTTGCGCTCCGCCGCGAACCAGCTTGGTCGCCGTGCGCCATGATTTCTTTTTGGATTTGCCGCCGCCCATAACGATTACTCCACGCTTCAATTTAAATTACATCATAAAGAGGCGCTTATAGTTTTGCCAATGGAACGAAGGCCGGGTAGGATAGTAATCAGTAAAATCGGCGGGTGGGGACCACAAAATGAGCGTAAACAATCAGTACGATATCCTGAAAAAGGAGGTCGTTCACCTTTTCGAGCATCTGCAAAAGATCAAAAAAGAGGTGGCGTCGATCAAGCACCCCAACTTGAACATCGATCATTTCGGCACGGTCGCCGATCAGTTGACCGCCATCGCCAAAGCGACCGAAGACGCCACCGAAACGATCATGGAATCCACCGAAGGCATCAACGACGTAATCCTGGAATTGCGTGAACAAATTAAATATGCCGGCGCCGCCTATTACTTCGACAAGATGGCCGGCAAGATCAGTCTTATTTTCGAGGCCTGTTCGTTCCAGGACATTACCGGCCAGCGCATCGCCAAGATCGTCAAGGAGATGAACCTGATCGAGGGCACCTTGAATTCCCTGGTCGTTATCCTCGGCGAAGGCGGACTGGCGGCGCTGCCGCTGGATGAAAAGAAAATCAATGACGGATCGGACGGCGACGTCGTCATGACCGGCCCGCAATTGAACAACGAAGGGGTTTCGCAGAGCGATATCGACAAGCTGTTCGGATAGCGCTCTGATACGTTCAGTTATAGCCCATGCCCGAAACATAGTCGCGCAGCGACGCCTCATCCAGCATGGATTCCTCCAGACGAACCTTGACCGCGTCGCCGATGCTGACTACTCCGGCGACCTCATCGCCGTTCATAACCAAAACATGGCGGGTGCGCCGCACGGTCATCAAACTCATCACCCTGGGCAGAGAGTCGTCGGGAGCGCAAGTGACGATCTTTTTGGTCATAAAATCCTTGACCGGCGTTGACATCGATCCGGCGTCTTTCGCCGCTATGTTGTGAACGATATCCCGCTCGGTCACGGTGCCGACGATTTTGCCGCTTTTATCGCGGACGATGGCAAAGCCGATTTTCTCGTTGGAAAAAATCTTCGCCACGGATTGAGCGGTCATCAAAAGGTCAACGGCAATGACGTTGGAGCCTTTTGCTTTCAAAATATCTTTCACATACATGAACTGCGCATCCTTCTCAAAGCAACAAGCATAGTTTACCACCAAATGCCTCGCGGCGTATCATTACTTTTATGGGGCAGGCGCTTCCTTTTCCAACTTTTTTTCTGTTTTTCGCCGGGGAGGAGTTATGCGCACCGAGGTTATCTGATGACGGACGCGATTCAGTATCTCGAAGCGGAAGTCATGGAACATAAAAGCCTGTCCGCTCTCGGGGATGCGGCGCGATTCATGAATAATCAATCCGGCGATGGTGGCCGTCTCCTCATCAGGGAGGCTCCACGAAAACTGGCGGTTAAGGTCGCGGATGGTGACAACGCCGTCAACGATGTAACTGCCGTCGGACTGAGGACGAATGCCGGTAGCGGCGATATCGTGTTCGTCGGAGATTTCACCGACGATTTCCTCAAGAATGTCATCAAGGGTAACGATGCCCATCAGGCTTCCGTACTCGTTAACCATCAAGGCGAAGTGCTGGCGGCGGCGGCGAAAAGCGTTAAGCTGATTCAGCAGGGTAGTTGACTCAGGGATAAACCACGGCTTGGTCGCCAGAGCCATGATGTCCAGCGGAGATCGCTTCTCGCCGCGTTCCCGCACCGCTTTCAGCAGCGCCTTGGCGTGCAGGACGCCGACGATATTATCGGGTTGTCCGCGCCACAGCGGGATGCGGGTAAAAGGACTCGACAGCATTTCATCGACTATCGCCTGAACAGGCTGATCGGCGTTGATCGTCACCATGTTCTTGCGATGCACCATGATCTCGCCCACCTGTACGTTGTCCAGATCGAGGACGCTGTGCAACATGTCGCGCTTATGCCCGACCGAATGTTCCTTGCCGCCGTGCAGTTCAATGGCGCCGCGCAATTCCTCCTCGGTGGCGGCCAGCCCATGGTCATCCCTGATATCGACCCCTGCGATCTTCATAATAACGCGCACCACCAGATTCACCGTTCTGGTCGCCGGCGCCAACATCAGCGCCAGACCACTTATTAACGGCGCGACGACCAGCGCCACGCGATTGGCTTTATTGAAGGCGTAGACCTTGGGCATGATCTCGCCGAAGATCAGCACCAGCAGCGTCATCGAGATGGTGGCGTAGACAACGCCGGCTTCGCCGTAGAGTGAGATAAAAATGCTGGTGGCCATGGCCGACGCCAGAATGTTCACCAGATTGTTGCCGAGAAGAATAGTGCCGATCAGCAGTTCTTTTTTCTCGCGCAGACGGTTGACGACGGCGGCGCGGGCGCTGCCTTTCTTTTCCAGTTGGTACATCAACGGCCGCGAGGCGGCGGTCAGCGCCGTTTCGGAGCAGGAGAAAAAGGCGGAAAACAACAGTAAAACGGCGATGGCGATCATGGAAACCATCATAGTTTGGACCCTAAATGATGTTGATGGGGCGAGGTTTAATAAGAGCGTCCTTCAGCAGGGCGTGAATATCATTGTGCGTCGCTTCGCCGGTAATAAAAGATCGGCCGATGCCGTGAGCCAGAATGAGGGTAAGCTTGCCGTCCCTGACCTTCTTGTCCCGCGCCATGTGGGCGATCAGGCCGTCGGCTGTCCACGACGGAGCGGCGATGTCGCCGAGGCCGGTCGGCAGGCCTACGGCGTCAAGATGCCTGCGTACGCGCTCGGCATCCGCAGGCCGGCACAGGCCCATGCGCTCCGATAAACTAAAGGCCAGACAAATGCCGACAGCCACCGCCTCGCCGTGAAGCAACGCGCCGGAATAGCCGGTCTCGGCCTCCAGGGCATGACCGAAGGTGTGCCCCAGGTTGAGCAGGGCGCGGCGATCCGCTTCCCTCTCGTCCTCGGCGACAATAGCGGCCTTGGCGGCGCAACTTGTCAGAACGGCGTGACGTCTGGCCGCGCTGTCGCCTTCAAGCATGCCGGCGGCGTTATTTTCCAGCCATGAAAAAAAATCGGCGTCGTTGATCAAGCCATATTTTACCACCTCGGCATATCCGGCAAGCAGATCACGCGGCGTCAGGGTGTCCAGCGTTTTGATGTCGGCCAGCACCAGCGCCGGCTGGTGAAAGGCGCCGATCAGATTCTTGCCGTGACGACAATTGATGCCGGTCTTGCCGCCCACCGAGCTGTCAACCTGAGCCAGCAAGGTGGTCGGAATCTGGATAAAGGGAAGTCCGCGCAAGGTGATGGCGGCGGCAAAGCCGGTAATATCGCCGATCACGCCGCCGCCCAGCGCAATCAGGGTAGTGGTCCGCTCCACGCCTCTGTCCAGCAATCCGTCCGTCAATTCCCGCAGATGGTCAAAGTCCTTGGTCCTCTCGCCGGCCTCAAGAACGATGCTGGAACGGCGGATGCGGGCGTCGCCCAGGGACTCTTCCACCGCCGCCAGATAATGCCCGGCGACGGTCGAATCGGTGACTACAACCACGTCCTTCAGCGAGGACATGTAACGACCGGCGTCGGCCAGCAGACGCTCCCCGATGATAATATCATAGCTGCGAGGCCCCAGCTCTACCCTCAGGCTGTCAACAGCCGGCCGTTTTATGTCATCGCGGCCGGTCATGGGTTCTCCCGGGGGCCGACTTTGCGTTTGATAAAGGCGTCTACGGCTTCGGCAACGCGCTTGGTGGTCGTCGTCGGCGTTTCATCATTACTGTCGATAACGATGTCTGACTCGGCGTAAACCGGATAGCGGATGCTTATCAATTTTTCCAAAGTCGCGTAGGGATCATCGGTTTCAAGAAGAGGCCGTCCCCCCCGGCGCCGGGTGCGTTTGAACAGAGTCTCGATGTCGGCCCTCAGCCAGACCGAAATGCCCTTGTCCCTGATCATGGCGCGGGTTTCAGGGGCCATGAAGGCGCCGCCGCCGGTGGCCAGCACTTGCCGGCCGTTACTCAACAATCTGGAGATTACTTTTTTCTCCACCTCACGGAATGACGCTTCGCCGTAGAGTTCAAAAATGTCATCAATAGAGCATCCGGCGGCTATAACCACTTCCTCATCGACATCAATGAACGGCAGGCCGAGCTGCATGCCGAGCCGGCGTCCGACGCTTGTCTTGCCGGCCCCCATCAGACCGATCAGGACGATAGACTTGTCAGGAGGAAGACAAATCACCACAGGCATCCCTCTCCCCGCAACGATTCACAAGGCAAAGCATAAAACAAACCGCCGCCCTTGACGCCGGGACGTTGAAAGCATTTATGCGAGCCTATACACTGCCGAAAATTCGCCATAGTCGAAACTTACCGTAAAGATAATATGATTCCGCTATAAATAACCGCTTTCAAGGTATTCTATGAGAAATTTTCCAAGAATCGTTTTATTCACTGTTCTCGTCATGCTTATCGGCGGCGCAGTTTTCCTCGTCACCTGGGATATTCCCCCGCCGTCAGCCAAGGTGGAGAAAGTTATACCCGATGATCGCTTCCCCAAGTAACGCCCTCCAGTTCAGGTCAGCGATTTTCGCATCGGGTTTTGCCGTCCTTATCGCCGGGGCGGGATTTCCCGGACTGGGCATGGCTCAAGACTCCCCTTCTTCAAGCGCTCCCGTGCGTCTGGCGCCGCCGAAGGCCCCACCGCTGTCGCCGGCGCCTCAAAAGCCGTCTCCCGCCGCCAAACAGGAGGCTCCGGCCCCCGGATCGTCGAAAGCCTCCTCGCCCGCCGCGCCGAGCAATCTGATTGAAGTGGATTCGCTTCAAACAATCGACCCCGACGCAACAGGCGTGCTGAGTGAAGGAAAGGGCGGATTCGGGGTCGATATGTGGGCCGGCGCCGGTCGCGAAATGGTCTTCGCCCTGCTTCCGCAATTACCCGTGGCCGCCAATTCCATAACGATGCGGGAACTGATGCGTCGCCTGTTGTTGTCCTCGGCCACGCCGCCGCAGGGTGACGCCGCCGCCGCCCAAGGAGGCGGTCTGATGGCGATAAGGGCCAGACTGCTTGTGGATATGGGTGATCTTAACGGCGCCGACCGGCTCATCGGCGCCACCCCGGACCACGCCCGGAATAATGAACTGGTGCGCATTGAAGCCGATGTCCGGTTCCTGTCCAACGACAACGCCCGCGCCTGCGCATTAGCCGTCGATCAAATCACCGCCGGGGCGAACGACTACTGGCAAAAAGCATTTATCTTTTGTCAGGCGTTGGCGGGAGAGAAGGAGAAAGCATCCCTCGGCATCTCTATTCTGCGCGAGTTAGGCGAAAAGGATGCGGTTTTTCTGCAACTTGCCGGCGCGCTGATTAACGGCGAGGTTGTCGCCGTTGAACGCCTGCCCGATCCGTCGCCGATGCATTTGGCAATGGCGCGCGCCGCCAAGGCGTCCCTGCCGATGGATGTGATGTCTTCGAATCTTCCGGGGATATTAAGCGCTGTCGCCGTCAACCCAAGCTCGTCAGTTGATCTGCGTCTGAATGCTGCGGAAAAAGCCGAAGCGACCGGCGCTCTGCACGTCGATACCCTGCGTCAACTTTATACTGACATTTCGTTCTCCGATAAAGAGATGGCCAACCCGCTTTCCAAGGCGGAAGCCGAAAGCAGCCCGATGAGCCGCGCGCTGCTTTACCGTGCGTCTTTGACGCAAACGGCGCCGGCGGCGCAGGCCGAATTATTGGCGCGCGCCTTGTCTCTGGCCCGGCAAGACGGCCGCTACAAATCCACGGCAAGAGTGTTCATGCCGGCGCTCCTGCGCGTCCCGCCGTCCCCCGACCTGGCGTGGTTTGCCCCCGAGGCGGCGCGTTCGCTGCTGGCGGGAGGCGAACATGAGGCCGCCGGGGCATGGTTCTCCCTGCTGCGCTCCGGCGCCGTGCTGAACGATGATTCCAAAGCCGCGCTTAAGGCCCTTATGCCGATTGCCCGTCTTGCCGGCTCCGTCGAAGCCGGGGACTGGACTACCGATAATCTGGCCGACTGGTGGGAAACCGAGAAGGAAAATGACGGGGCGCGAGAGCGCGCAACCCTTCTTTACAGCCTGTTTGAAGCCCTTGGCGAGCCTGTTCCCGATAAAATATGGGACAAATTAATTAACGGCCGTGAACGCATAACGGTGACCGCGCCTCTTCCGGCCCTTCGGCATCGCCTGGAAAAAACGGCCCACGGCGCCGCAGGCGAACGTCCGGGCGAAACGGTGCTTATTTCACTGCTGGCGCTGGGTAAGGACGGGCTGGATAAAACCGATCCGATAATTCTAAGACAAGCATTGGCCGGCCTTTACGCCTCCGGCCTGAAGTCCGAAGCCCGCATGCTGGCCGTGGAAGCGGCGTTGGCCGCAGACCTTTAAAATGGTCGAGCGCCTTACGCCGCTTCGCGTAGAAAGCTTTCTGGAAATGCTTGTGGCGGAACGCGGCGCATCCGCCAACACCATTTTGTCCTATCGACATGATCTGGTGAGTTTTTCCGAGTTTATAACCTCCAAAAAACAGGGAGGCACCCTTGAAAATGCAAGCTCGGAGATTATCAAGTCCTACCTCAAATATTTATCCGTCGCCGGCATGACCCCCGGCACCGCCGCCCGGCGTCTGTCCGCCCTGCGCCAATTCTATAACTTCCTTTATGCGGAAGGGCTGCGCGCAGACAACCCCTGCGCCGTCATCGACGGCCCCGGATCGGGGCGGTCTTTGCCGAAACTGTTAAGCGAGGAAGATGTGGAACAACTGCTGTCAACGACTCGGCTGCGGCAAGGCGCCGAGGGGCTGAGGCGGATAGCGCTGATCGAAACGCTCTACGCCACCGGCCTCAGGGTTTCAGAATTGGTGGGGCTGCCGTTGTCGGCCCTCTCCCGCGACGGCTTGATGCTGATCGTTAAAGGCAAGGGCGGCAAGGAACGCATGATCCCGCTGGGCGAGGAGGCGTCATCGGCGCTTAACGATTATAAGCTGATGCGGGAAAATTTCATTTCCGGCAAACAAAAGACCGGCGGGCATTCGCCCTGGATGTTTCCTTCAAGCTCCAAAAGCGGCCATCTGACGCGCGCCCGCTTCGCCCAGATGCTCAAAGAGACTGCGGCGGATGCCGGAATTGACCCCACGCGCGTTTCGCCTCATGTCTTGCGGCACTCATTTGCCAGCCACCTGCTGGCGCACGGGGCCGACCTGCGCTCGATTCAACAGATGCTGGGACACTCGGATATATCAACCACCCAAATATATACTCATGTCCTGGAGGGCCGTCTGACCCGTCTGGTCAAGCAATCACATCCATTGGCGATGGTAAAAAAATAATCAATATCTCCGGATTTTTCAGATATTTTTATTCTGAGTGAGGCAATAAAGGCCCCGTTGTCCGGGAACCGGCTTGAACTTATCTGAAATGCCCAAAACCGTTTCTGCGCCGCCCATAAAAAGCATGCCGTCTTCGGGCAACAAACTGCTGATCTGGTCAAGAACCTTGGTCTTGGTCGGCTGATCAAAATAAATCAGCACATTGCGGCAAAACACCACATCGAACTTACCCAATGCCTGAAGGCTGTTCAGCAGGTTGTATTCCCTGAATTGAACCATGGCGATCAATGACGGATGGATCTGCCACATGTCGGCCTGCTTGATAAAATATTTCAGCAGAAACTGGATAGGCAGTCCTCTTTGCACTTCAAATTGCGAATAAAGACCGGCCTTCGCTTTTTTGAGAATATCCTTTGAGATGTCGGTGCCGATGATTTCGGTGCGCCATCCGACCAGTTTGGCGGCTTCTTCCCTGAGGATAATACCCAGAGAATAAGGCTCCTGACCGCTGGAGGCGGCGGCGCACCAGATACGAAACGACTTTTTATCGGCGCGGGTTTTTATAAGGTTGGGCAGGATCGATTCGCGGAATATGTCAAACGGCTTGATGTCCCTGAAGAAGAATGACTCATTGGTGGTCATCGCCTCCGTGACTTCCTGGATAAGAGCCTCTTCCGGGCTGGCCCGCATGACGGGAATCAATTCATCCAAACTTTTCATGCCGCGCTTGCGGGCCACCGGCATCAGCCTGCTCTCAAGCAGATAGGCCTTGTCTTCGGTCAGGACCAACCCGGATCGTTCCTTGATGAGCTTGCTGATAAAGGAAAAGTCTTCAGGTTTCATGAGTGACCCCTGCCGACATGTTTTGCAACATAGGACGCAAGCTCTTCAAGCGGGAGCACGGCGCTGCATATTCCGGCCGCCGCCGCCGCTCCGGGCATGCCCCAAACGACGCTGGTTTTTTCATCCTGGGCGATAAGGGTGCCGCCGGCATCGGCAATCTCCGTCCCGCCCTTGGCCCCGTCGGACCCCATGCCGGTCAGAACTACCGCCATCACGCGGGCGCCGAAGGTTTTGGCAATGCTTCGAAACATAGGATCAACGGCGGGCTTGCAAAAATTTTCCGGCGGGCCGTCGTTAATGCTCAACACCCGCTGAGCGCCTTTGGTCGTCACCAACATATGATAGCCGCCGGGAGCCAGATGAATATGTCCGGAGGTGATTACGTCGCCGTCTTTGGCCTCGCTGCACGGCCAACCGGTCAGACGGTTGATATGATCGGCCAGAATAGCGGTAAAGGTCGCCGGCATGTGCTGGGTGATAAGGATCGGCAGCTTGATATCTTTCCCGAGTTTGCCGAGAAAGGTGAACAGGGCTTGCGGGCCGCCCGTCGAACTGCCGATAGTCAGAACGTCCGGTTTTTCCGTTCCCGGCTTGCGCAAGGAAACGGGGCCGATCGGTCCTATGGCCGCCTTGATCGGCGCGGAAGCAGCCCCCTTGGGCCGTTCGGACGCTCCCCGTAAAATGCGGGCGCGCCTTCGGGCGAGTCCCAGCGCCTTGACCTTTTCCTGAAGCTCCCTGCGGAATTCTCCGCCCATGCCGATTTCGCGTGCGGAAGTCGGTTTAGGCACATAATCGGCGGCCCCGGCTTCGAGCGCGCGCAGGCTTATATCGGCGTTGCGCGCAGTCAGCGTGGAAGCCATGATAATCTTGACGTTCGGGTCTACCTCAAGAAGCTTGGGCAACGCCGTCAGGCCGTCCATCACCGGCATTTCAATATCGAGGATAATGACATCAATGTCATGACGGGCAAGGTTGCTTACCGCTACCTCGCCGTTGCCTGCGGAAACGGCGACGGTAATAGCCGGATCATCCTCAAGCATTTTGGTTATCAGTCCGCGAATAACCGCAGAGTCGTCCACGACCATGACCCGGATCTGCTCCGAGGAGGAATTTTGTGTTGTTTCCGACACGATACTTTCCAGATTAATCGCCAAGGGCTACCCCCAGGGAAATTTACAGCAAACCGACTTGAGCAAACTTTGCCTGAATGATCTCGCTGTCAAAGGGCTTCATTATGTATTCATTAGCCCCGGCCTCAATGGCTTCCTGAATGTGTTCAATATCGTTCTCGGTGGTGCAGAAAACTACGACCGGCGTGTTGCCCCCGGGCAATGCGCGCATTTCTCTGAGAAACTCAATACCGCTCATTATCGGCATATTCCAGTCAAGCAGAACCGCCTCGGGCATTTTGCTCTTGCAGGAATCGAGGGCGGCCTTGCCGTCCGCAGCTTCCACCGTTTCAAATTTCAGCTCCTGCAGGATCTTCCGGGCCACCATTCGAATGACCTTGGAATCATCAACGATCAGACAAGTCTTCATGTGCTTCTTCGTCCCCCCCAAGGGCAAAACAACGGCCCGTTTGCCGAAATCCGCCCGAGCCGTTTAAATTATAGTTACTAAAATCAACAAAACCCCTGCTGCGTCAAGCACAAACGGCGACGGCGCAGACGGCGTTTCAATTACGATGTTGCCGCAAGCACGGTGCCGGCAAGCGTGCCGACCAAAGCCTCGCGGTCGAATTTGGCGACATAGTCATTAAAGCCGACCTTGCGGCCCCGCTCAAAATCCTGCTCGGTCGCGTGCGAGGAAAGAGCGATCATCGGCACGTTTTTCCATCTGGCGTCGGCGCGCACCGTCTCGGCGAATTCAAATCCGTTCATCCCGGGCATTTCGATATCGCTGATAATGACGTCGTAGGCGGCGCCTCCCTCAAGCAACTTGAGCGCAAGCTGGGCGCTCTCGGAGGTTGTCACCTTGTATCCGGCAACCGACAGGAGCGGCGCCAGGAGATTACGGAAAAACGGACTGTCATCCACCAGCAGCACACGCTTGCTGTGATTGTCTTTGCCGGCGGGGTTTTTTGATTCCTCGGCGCCGAACCAATCGGAGAAAGCCTGGGTCAGGAAGAAACCGGCGTCGATAACGTCGGTAGCCTTGCCGTTGATAATGGCGCTGCCGATAATGCCGGGCATATTCGAGGCCAACTCGATATTGAGGCGCTCCTCGACAATGTCAACGATAGTATCAACCACCAGCCCCATGGAATGCTTGCGATCAGTGAAGACCAAAATCGGTTGCCGGCCGTCTTTTTTCCACTGGTGAGCCGTGTTGAAGGGGATCAGCGGCATCAGGTGATCACGGTATTGGACCACGATCTGGTTATGAGAAACCTCCGTGGACGCCATGTCGATTTCCTCCAGCCTTGCCACAAGAGCCAGCGGCACCGCCCTCAGCTCTTTTCCGCCGGCGCTGAAAATGAGCATGGAGGTTTTCTCATCGCCATGCTCGATGGCGACAGGTTCCGAGGATGCCGCATCGCCGCCGGCGCCTTGGCCGGAAGCGGCGGCAATGCCGTTAGGATCAAGAATCATGATAACGCTGCCGTCGCCGAGGATGGTGTTGCCCGAATAAAAAGGAATTTCCCGCAAGATCGGCGAAACCGGCTTGACCACGATTTCTTCAGTGTCAAAAACCCGATCAACAATGACGCCGAATGTATAACTGCCGACCTGGGTAACCACAATAAAGAGTTCTTCCCGGGTCGCATCTTTCCTGTCGCCAAGCTTCAGAAGATTTTGCAGGGACACCAGCGGCAACAGTCTGTTGCGCAACCGCAACACGGGAGAGTCATTAATCATCTCAATAGTGTTATCGGAATGGGCGGACGTGCGCACCAACTCCAGAACGCTGATTTGAGGAATGGCGAAGCGTTCGTTGCCGCAGGCGACGACCAGGGCCGAGACGATAGCCAGAGTCAGAGGAATCTTGATAGTAAAGGTTGAACCTTTTCCTTCCACCGACTTGAATTCGATGGTGCCGCCGATTTTTTCAATGTTTGTCTTTACCACATCCATGCCGACGCCGCGACCGGAGACGCTGGTGATTTTCGCTGCGGTGGAGAAGCCGGGCCGAAGGATGAATTGCTGGATTTGTTCATCGGTCATCGCCTCCAGTTCGGACTCGCCGGCCAGCCCGTTCTCGATAACTTTGGCTTTGATCCTGCCCATATTGAGGCCGCGTCCGTCATCGGCGATGCGAATAATAATATGACCGCCTTCATGGAAGGCTTCGAGAACGATCTTGCCCATTTCGAGCTTGCCCGCCGCCGTGCGGTCGGGCGGAGTTTCCAATCCGTGATCGGCGGAATTGCGAACCATATGGGTAAGCGGGTCCTTGATTAATTCCAGAACCTGCCGGTCAAGTTCGGTCTCCTGGCCGATCATCTGAAGGTCGATCTTCTTGTGGGTTTCAACCGAAAGATCGCGCACGATGCGCGGCAGCTTGGCCCAGGCGTTGCCGATAGGCTGCATGCGCGTTTTCATCACCCCTTCCTGAAGATCGCTGGTGATATGGCTCAAGCGCTGCAACGGCACATGAAATTCACTGTCGTCGTGACCGCGCACCATCTGCAAAAGCTGGTTGCGGGTCAGCACCAATTCGCTGACCAGAGTCATCAGGTTCTCAAGCAGATCGACGTTGACGCGGATAGACTGGGCGGCAATGGCGGATTCCTTGGATTCGCCGTCCTTCTTCTCGGCGGGAGGAGCCGTCTTTTTCGGCGCCGCCGGAACCTTTGCCTCTGCCGTCGCCACGGACTTTTCATCGACGGGGGCGGGCAATTCGCCTTTCTCGGCGGCGAGCTTGGCGGCATTCTCGGCGGCGATTTGCTCATCGCTTGCCGCTTTGGCGCCGGCGGCCATGGCGGCTTCGACTTCGGCCAGCAGTTCGGCCGCTACGGGAGCGCCGGTGGCGTTTACCGCAATGCCGGGAGCGCTGAATACGGGGGCCGCTCCCAACGGCACGGGCTTGGGCGTCGAGGCGCCGCCGATCAGGCCCCTTAATTCGCTGATCAGCTCGCTGTCTTCGCCTTCCTGTTCCTCGCCGGAGGCTTCAAGCTTTTCCAGAAGCGCCTTAATTCTGTCGATGCATTTAAGGATAACCGTTACCGACTCGGGAGTTACTTTAAGTTTTCCGTCACGGTACAGGCCAAGCACGTCCTCTCCGGCGTGAGCGACCTTTTCCAGGCGCGGCAGACCGAGGAACCCGCAGGTGCCTTTGATGGTATGCACCAGGCGGAAAATATTGGAAAGAATCGCCTTGTCGTTGGGATTTTGCTCGAACTTGACAAGCTCGGCGTCAATGACGGCCAGACTTTCGGTAGTTTCCGTAAGGAATTCAGTTAACAGGTCATCCATAATTATTTTCCTCTTGCGGAACGGACAAGTCGGCGAAAAATATCCGAACTAACCGACTGTGAGCGCAATATAACCACATAAGTCTTTAATTATCAAAAAGAAATCATTTGCCGACGGACATCAGGGCGGCCATGCGCACCTCATTTTTCATGTCGTCGGAAATTTCGATATCGGTATTAAGGCTCTCGGCCAGACGCATGGTGAAATAGCCGTGGACATTATGCGCCGTGAGATCGCCCGAAGACACATCGGCGGCCATGGCGGCGCGGATGTCATCCCTGAGGCGCGCTCCCGGGCCTTTCGCCGTG
Organism: Rhodospirillales bacterium RIFCSPLOWO2_02_FULL_58_16; assembly: GCA_001830425.1. Classification (NCBI taxonomy): domain Bacteria; kingdom Pseudomonadati; phylum Pseudomonadota; class Alphaproteobacteria; order Rhodospirillales; species Rhodospirillales bacterium RIFCSPLOWO2_02_FULL_58_16. The sequence goes on along the minus strand of MIAA01000016.1, from coordinate 272,499 downwards.
ACGGCGATTCCCATTCCCTCGGAAAGATCGGCCGGACGGACGCTCAACTCGCCGCCACGGGGCAGGGAATCCATACTCAGCAGAATCAGGTTGAGAATGAGCGCCGCTCCGCCTCGCGGCAGGTTCCCGGCGGCGTATGTATCTTCGGGCCAGTCCATGGTTACGCGGTTGCCGTCAATCAAACCCGCAGCCAGACTGCGGGTTTGAACGAGCGAGGCAACGGCGCCGGCGCCCTGGCCGAAGGCCATGCGGAAGAAAGCCAAACGACCGGACAGTTGACGGGCGCTGTCAGCGACCAGGGCCGCTGCTTCTCCATCATCGTCTGCGGCATCTTCCAGGACTTCCAATCCGGCATTTACGGCGCCGGCGGGGCCGATAAGGTCATGGCAAAGACGCGAACACAGAAGTTGCACCGTTCTGAAGTCGATAAGCACCCCCGCCACTAACGCGACTTCAGGTACTCAAGCATGGTTCCGGCGTCGCTGACCTTGAAGGGATCGCCTGGTTCTTTGGAATTTTCAACGAACATCTTTTCGATGACCCCGTTAACGACCAGCATGGAATACCGCCATGAACGGTGGCCGAACCCGATCACATCCTTGTTGACCAGAAGGCCCATGCCCTTGGAAAAACGGCCGCTGCCGTCGGGGATGAATTTTATTTCGTTGTTTATTTTCTGGTCTTTCCCCCAGGCGTTCATGACAAACGAGTCATTGACCGACAGGCAGTAAATGTCATCGACCCCTTCGGCCTTGATGAACTTGGACATGGCCTTGTAGCCGGGAAGATGGGTGGACGAGCAGGTCGGGGTAAAGGCGCCGGGCAGCGCAAAAACGACAACCGTCTTGCCGCCGAATATTTCCGAGGTGGTTACATCGACCCACTTGCCGTCGGCGCGGGTGTGGAAAGTTACGTTGGGAACTCTTTGGCCGGCTTTTTTAATGCCCGCTTTCTTTGCGACAACTTTCTTTGCAACCACTTTTTTCGTGACCGCTTTCTTCATGGAAACCCCCTCCAAATTAAATCATATTATATCATTTAGAATAGCTCTAAATATATATATCAGCAGACTTTATTCATTATCAACCTTTGCCGTTTGATATATTTTCAGCGATAACCCGCACGGCGGAGTTTCCGGCGGCTTCCTTGGAGAGGGCGGCGGTTTTATCCTCGATAGCCGCCTTCAGTTCCTTCTCATCAAGAGGATTGTTTTTAATCATCACCGCCAAAATCGCCTCAATGGCAAGAATATGGGCAGCCAGACTTTCCGTTTCTTCAAGGCGCTGGGTGGCGGTCTCGCCGAGAGACTTTATATCCATAGAAATTCTTCTCAGGTTGCCTTCCAGGTCCTTGATCTGCCGGAAAAAGCCGGATTCCTCCAACTGCTCCAGAAACTCGGAGGAAGCATTGTCGGGGCCGCTGTTATCCTTACCGGACATCTCGATCCTCCCGAAAACAAATGGTGCCGCGTGCAAGACTCGAACTTGCGACCCTCGCATTACGAATGCGATGCTCTACCAACTGAGCTAACGCGGCGATAATTGTTAAATACTTCGCCGTCTTCAGTGCGTCAACGCTCCGTTTCACGGTAGCATATCAGGGCATAGAACAATATGGTGGAATGAATGGCAACCCCGGCCAAAGGCGCGAAATGATAACGACGACTCCCCTGCCGACATGGAAAGAACTGGCGGCCCCGTTCGCCCGCCCCGCCCTTGATGACGAGCCGTCGGCGGCGCCGTGGCGGGGAAAAGACGGCGGCGAAGGCCAAGCCTTTTGGTTTTCACGCTCGGCATGGGCGATGAAAGCCATCGTCCGTTGGTGGTCGTCCCTGCATGAGGGGCGCAAGCCCGTGCTGTGGCTTCCCGATTATTTCTGCAACCAGTCCACCTACCCCTTGCGCGAAATAAACGTCACGCCGGTCTTTTACCCGATAGATATGGACCTCAGGCCCGACCGGGAGGCGCGCCGGGCCATGGCCGCGCTTGCCGCTCCCGACCTGTTTGTTATCGTCCATTATTTCGGAATACCGGCGGACGCCGCTGCGGCCCGCTCTTTCTGCGACGAGACAGGCGCGTATTTGATCGAGGACGCCGCCCACGCCTTAGGCCCGGCGCCCGGCATCGGCGAACAGGGCGACTTCATTTTTTACAGCCCTCACAAGATTCTCGCCGTCCCCGACGGAGCGCTTTTGCTGATGCGCCCCAAGGACGGCGCCGGGATCATACGGGAAGCGGCAAACGGCGGCGGTTATTCAAAGGCCTTGACCGGCGCCTGGATAATCAGGCGAACGCTTCAAAAGATATTGCCGGAACCGCTGCTCGCCCGGCGGGCGCGGCGGCAAAAGCCGGCCTTTGCCGACGATCCGCCCTACAAGCCGTTGCCGCCCGAAACCCGGATCAGCTCCACGGCCCGCGCCATGCTGGCCGACGCGGCGGAAATCATGCCCGCAGCGGCGAAGGCGCGGCGGCGCAATTGGCTGGCGTTGCGCCAGGCCTTGAACGGCCTCAAGGGTTGTCGTCCCCTGGAAATTGCCGATCAGGCCACGCCTTACCGCTTTGTCCTGCGTTGCGACGACGAGGCGACCGCCGCCGCCTTGTTCGATAGTTTACATGCCGGGGGTTGCCCGGCGGAAAGCTGGCCCGACCTGCCGCCGGAGGCATGGGCCGAGCCTGGCCGCCACCAAGCCGCCATTCGCCTGCGCCGCACCCTGGTCCTGCTCCCCGTCCACCAGACGGCGGGGATGAACGAACTGATCGCCTGCTGTGAGAAAATACTTTAAGAAACCATCTCGTCCAGCCGCCGTCGCGCCCCGGCGTAGCGGAACTGAAGTCCCCCCTCGACGATCAGCTTGCGGTAGGCGGCGGGGGCCGTCATTTCCACATGATCGGCCCGCAGGGCGTGGAGATCGGTAGTCGGGAAATTAACCCCGCGCACGCCGCTGCGGCAGAAACGGAATTTTTGCGAAATGATTTTTAACGCATCCACGGAAATACTGTCGATATCGCCGAAGGCGTAAGCGTACCAGTCGATATTGTCGCCCAGACGGTCTTCGAGCTGAACGCCGGAATCGAGAATCTCCCGGCCAAGCGCCTCCCCCGACAATTTTGTAAGACGAAGATGATTCATGCCGTGGGCGCCGATGACATGGCCCCCGGATTTAAGTTCGGCGATCTCATCCCAGGACATCAGGCGCTTGCCGGCCGCTTGCCGCCGTCCGTCAAAGATATTGGCGGCGATCAGTCGGCTTTGCTCGTCCGCCCCGAGGCCGATGAGGCCGGGGCAGACAAAGAAAAGCGCCGTCACCCCGTGGCTCGCCAGCACCTCGGAAGCCAACTCGAAGTTGGAGGCAAAGCCGTCATCAAAAGTGAACAGGCAAGGAGTCCGCTCCTTGCTGTTTTCCTCCCCCCCGCCGGCAAGCCGCGCCGCCGCTTCTTGCGGAGATAAAATTCCGTGGGTTTGTTTTACATATTTGACAAAACGCCCGAAGTCCTCAAACCCGTCCCTGGGCGTATCGTGGAACAATAGTATCCTGACTCCTCCGCCGCCGCTGAACAGCCGCCATGTTCTCAAGGCCGATAGCCAGGGCAGGGAAAGCCGGGTCAGAATTGGCATGGTCCCTTTCCTATCCGTCGGAGCGGGCGCGATTGACAAGCCGGCGCACCAATCGGCCTGGAAGTCCGCCGCCGACGGCTTCGACTTCGTTGGTCAGCCGGTAAGGCTCGGCGGCCACGCCCGCCTTGAATTTATAAATACCCTCCGGCGTCAGCTTCGGGTCCATGCCGCCGACATCAAGGCGCCGGCAACCCAGAGCCTTCATTGCCATGATCGCCCGCCACAGCACGAATTGTCCGGCGTTCAGCCGCCGCCCCTCGGCGCTCAGATTGCCTGCCAGATACTCGCAGGCATCTCCGTATTTGACCATCAGCACCGAGGCCGCCGCCGCCCCCTGATGGTAAGCGGAAAAGACTTCCATCTTGCGCTCGACCGGCAACAGGTCCTGAAGGGCGGCGAGCAGTTCGCCGGTAACGCTGGTGGCAAAACCCCTGCCGGCGATCAGCCGGTCATGTTCTTCAAGAAAATTCTGAAAGACCTTTCCTTGCGACCCCGTCTTGATTTCCAGATCGCCCCGTTCGCTATGGTTGAGGGGGCCGCGCCATTTGCTTTTCAGGTTTCTTCGCAAGTCCTCCTCCGGCGGCGTCAGGTCAAGCGCCGCCGAGGCCCAGCCGAGCGTTTTCGTAGGCATAAAGCCGGATGCGCGTATATCGCCGACGGTCAACGCGCCGTCAAGAACGGGCGGCGCTACGCGCAGATACATGCCGCGCTTGTCGGCATAATGGCTACGCAACGATTTCATGATTTCAAGGAACTGCGTCTGTTCGCCGCCGCGCCACAACGGCCCGCGATTAATCCAGACCAAGCCGCCGGGGAGTCCGGCGGGGAGGAGGCGAACCAAGGCCTGAAAAGCGCCGACCGGCTGATCGCCATCAAGGAACAGGCCTCGCTCTACGCGCCACGGGCCGGTGCGCGCCTTGGCTTCGGCGTATTCCCAGCACTGCCCCAGACTAAGCGAAGGAAAGCCGCCGACCAGCCGGTTCCAATTATCTTGGGCGAAATTTTCAATAACCAGACGAACCATTCGCCGGATCATGCCTGTGAAGAAAGAAATTGCAACCATTCACGCAGATGGTGAATGTTTTTGATCGGCAGGAACATTCGCATTGGGTGAGACGGAAAGGACGTAAAATTAAACTTCACATAGAATTGCTTACGCTTCTTGACCGCTTTGATGTCGCCATCATCCAAAATATCAAGAACAATGGCCGCCAACCCCATCTGTTCGGATATACCGACGATCCGTTTCAAGGCGTCCACTAACAAGACACGCCCAAGGCCTTGGCCTTGGCAGACCGATTCAATGCCCAGGAAAGAAAGATAGGCGGCTGGAATTAAGCCGTGGTTCGGGGCGTTCTTCGTCAACTCCGTGGGCAAATCCGCCGCCTCGATTACATGGCTGTTGATCGCGTAATAGCCGAGTACGCGCGACCGGCCTGAAGCAACCGCGACCCAAACCCGCGAGAAATCACCTTTTTGATGCTTTTTCGCGGTCTTTTTGATAAAATTATCAATCCAGGCGGCGCCACATGAGAAAGCCGTTCGATCATGTATCGCCGGATCAAACGACTCAATCGAGACTTTTAGATCATCGGCGGCGTCATTGGTCATCAACAACCATTCGATGATGAAGGTCAAGCGCTTGGCGCATCGCCGCGCTCGGCCCAACCGGCGCGTCCAGAGCGGCGAGAAACACATCCCGATCCTCGACCGTTAAAACCGTGCGTTCATGATCTCGAAGGACCAAGCGCGCCCGCTCATAAGCCGCACCGGTCACGAACGCCGTTTCATCAATGCCCATTAATGCGGCGGCCTTTTGAATCTCAGCCTTCACATGAGGTTTTGTTCTCTGCTCCATGCGTACGGTCTTGGCCTCGTCAACCGCCGTCGTCACGTCAGTAAAAGAAATCATCTTAGCTTACCTCAACCTGCCACATTAAAGTGTACGGCAATATGCCGGACATTGCAAGGATCGCATGTTTATGAATAATAAGGTGAATAAGGGGGGAAAGGAGGGCGATTTGTTGTATCAGCGCTTTCTGCCAAAGATGACGTCCCAATTGGCGAGGTAAGATTTGGTGATGGTTTTTTGACCTTCGTGGCGGCTACAACCACTGTCTTGATCGTTGGCGGACTCCTTTGAGGGTTCTTTAGATGGTTCGGCGGCATCTACCTTTTTCTTCGTCTCTAGGATCATATTAATCCGCCTCGCCTTCCAGCGCCGGAAGAGCCGCAGGCGGCGGAGCTTGGGCGGCAAGGCAGGCGACATGAGACGGCGTTCGCCAGGAGAACGGATCGAATTGTTCGCACTTGCCGCACAGGACGCTCCATTCCTCCACCGTATTGCCGCAGTGCTCGCATACCCAGGCCGGGTCAGCCTCGGCCGTCGAGGCGCGCATCAACCATTCGCGGGCGCCCGTCAGGTTGCCGTGCTCACGCTCCTCCAGTTCCGCCATCAGTCGGCACACTCCGACCGGCGCGTCGATGTTCGCTATCTCCGTCAGGTGTTTCCTCGCCTCGCCCCACAGGTCGGCCTCCAGCGCCGCCGCAGCGACGGCGATGCGGCTTTCCATATGGCCGGGATTGTGCCTGGCCAGACTTTGGGCGGCGCGCACCCCGGCCATGGCGTCATCGGCGGACTTCGCCCGCCGGTAGATTTCCACCAGATCGGGATGGGGATTGAACTTCCAGGCGCTCTCGATGACCCCTGTCGCCTTGCGCATTTTATCGGCATCCACATACAGCCGGGCCAGACGAATCGACGCCGGAACAAACTCGCGGGACAGGTCATGGGCCTTGCCCGCATGTTTCATAGCCTGCGAGACATTGCCGGCGCCGCTTGCCGCCAAACTTAATTGATATTCGAGAACGGCGCGGCGGCGAACGCCGACCGCCGGCGTCACCAGCTTGTTATCAACGGCGTCCTTGAGAGTCGCCATGGCGTCTTGCCAGTGACCGGAACGAACCTGCAAATCAAACAGGTTCGCCGCCACCCAGCCGCTTTTCGGACGGAGCGCGTAGGCCCTTTGGGCCAGTTGCAGCGCCTCGTTCCAATTGCGCCGCCTCATCGCCTGGGTCAACAGGCCGCGCAGCCCTAAAAACTCGGTCTCCGTTTTTTCACGCATGGCGTTGAAAAACTTCCCGGCCGCCATCTCGTCGCCGCCGAGCTGCGAGGCCTGGGCTGACAAAAGCATGGTCAGCGGCGGGTCTTCCAGCAACGCTTCGGCGCGCTTGCTTTGGCGACCGGCTTCCTCGACATCTCCGGCGGCGACCGCCACCAGACCCCTGGTCAACGCCATATATCCTTTGCGGCGGCGTCCCTCGCGCCACAGACGGCTGATATCGGCGGGGGAGCGGCAAATAAAAAGCCAGAACCGGTAAAAAAGCGCCGCCGTAACGGCAATGATGATGATCGCCGTCAACAACAATGAAAATGAAGTGTCGAGCCGGTAGCCCCGCCATTGCATGGTCACCGATCCGGGATTATCGGCCAGCCATGCGGCAACGACCGACAACGCCCCGATAACCACCATAAATCTTAAAGCGCGAAACATGGGTTCTACTCTTTCGCGGGAGACAGGGGAGATGCGGCGAGAACATGCAGCGTGGTCATCGCCCGTTCAGCCGTCAGCCGCGCCCGCGCATCCTTCAGCCATGGCTCTGCGATAACGGCTTGTGAACCGGCAAGATTCTCAAGCGCCTTGACTGCCGCCGGCAAATCGCCGGACTTAAGACCGGTTTCGGCGGCGGCAAGAGCGGCGTCGGCGGCGCCGGCATCGGCTCCGATGCGACGCACGCTGACTAAAGAGGTCAACCGGGTGATGGTCTTGGCGACCCAGCCGTCGCCTTCTACGGCCATGAAAGAGTTGGCGACCTTGACCGCCATGGCGTCGAACCGATCACGCAGGGCGGCCTGGGTCGGGATACCGACGGCGGCGAGAGGATCAAGAACGGAAATGACCGTCATGACGCCCTGGTCGCCTTCGGCTGCGGCTTTAAGGGCTTCCAGGCTTTCCGCATACGGAGCGGCGCCGCGCAAGTCATCATGCAACCGGTTCACCGCAAGCAATACCGCCTGAGACCCCGCCGGCAACGCCGACGGCGGCGCCGTGTCCTTGGCCGCCTCCAGGGCGCCGATGCGTTTGGAAATCTCGGCGATATCATTCTCACCCGAAGAAGAATCGCCCTTGGCGATAAGCCTCTCTTGTTCCAGCTTGCCGATCCGGTCCAGCAGACCGCCCATCGCCTCGTCGCGTTCCTCCAGCTTGGCAAAACGCTGCGAAAGCTGCTTCAAAGAGGCCTCGGCATCCGCCGTTTCCGCCGACAGCGCCGTGGCCTCGGCCACCTTTCTTACCGACCTGAAGGCCTGATCGAGTGAATCAACCTGCTGAATCAAGGCCTCCACCTGTCCGCGCAAGCGGGTCCGTTCCGCCTCCATTCCCTTGATTTCCTGATCGGTGTCGAGACGGACTTTTGTCTGCTCTTCCAGGGTTTTCAATCGGTTGTCCACGCCGTCAACGCGCGGGTCGGGCAGATAGGAGGCAATAATCGGAGACCATCTGGGCCACGTCAGATAACCGGCGGCGCCGACAACCGCCGATGCGGCAACCATTATCAGAACCCCGGAAACGCCGCGTGATTTTTTGACCGGCGAGGAGGCGTCATCAACGACGGGAACGGAATCAGGCCCCGGCTCATCCGTGGTCGGCGAGGCGGATTCTTCGGCAAAAGCCTCCTTCGCCGCCGCTTGTAGTTCATCATCATCGCGCCGCGCCGACGGGCTTTTCTTTTGTTCGGGATTTTTCATGACTCCAACTATATCCTCTCTTCCCAGGCAAAGAAGAACAAGAAACGCCCGGTATGTCAAAAACCTTCTTTAATAACGTCGCTGACGACTGCCAAAAGAGCCGCCTGTTCGGGGCGCGCCGCCGAACGCACGTCCCGCCAGGCAATATCTTTAAGCTTGTCGGCGACGGCGGGGCTGAGACAAAAGGCGATTATGCCCCGGCAGGCTTCAGTCAAACCAGCCGTACGCGCCAGCGCAACGAAGGCGGCGGCGGTGCGCGGCGAAAAGAACATTACCCCGTCCACGGCGCCATCCTTCAGGGCCAGCATCGTTTCATCGGAAAACCTTTCGGCCTTGCGGGCCTCGTACAGAACCTCGCGGCGATAGGCGAACCCGTGTTTCTCCACCATCCCCTTAAGGTCGCCGGCGACCGTGGAACCGGCAACATGCAACAAACTCCCGCCGTTTATGTCAAGACGCGCCGCCGCCAGTTCGGCCAGCGCCCCGACATCGCCGGAGGCGCTGGCGACGTCCGTAAAGCCTACATCACGCGCCGCCCCGGCGGAAGCGTCGCCGACGGCATAGACCGGCGTCCCCCTCGCCGTCGAACGTCGCGCCAAGGCTCGTATCCCGTTGGCGCTGGTCACCAGCAACGCCTGTACGCCGTCCAGATTCAGCATCGGACCGTCCAGGTAATCAATAGATAAAAGAGGCTCCGGCAAAACCTCGACGCCGATAGCGCCGAGGCAGACCGCCAACCGGTCTGAGTCTTCTTCGGGGCGGGTAACCAAAACGCGCAATTAGACTGATCCTTCCAGAAAGCCGGGACCGGCCCGTTTCTTTAATTCCTCGCCGGCGTCGCGCCCGATGGCTTTTGCATCGGCCGCGCTCCCCGAACGCTCCGTCTCCAGCACCTCGCTGCCGTCGGGGCGCGCGATCAGGCCGCGCAGCCTCATATTTGCGCCGGTTATCTCGGCGAGAGCGGCAATCGGCGTGCGGCACGAGCCGTCCAGCACCGTCAGCATGGCCCGTTCGGCAGTAACCCGCATGAAAGTCTCGGCGTGATTAAGAGGCGCCAGAAATTCATCGGCGCGCCGATCATCGCTCCGGCAGGTGACGCCGACGGCGCCCTGGGCTACCGCCGGCAACATTTCCTCCGGCTCGATAACGGCGGTGACGACATCGGCCATGCCGAGACGTTTAAGCCCGGCCAGCGCCAGCAGGGTGGCGTCGACGACCCCTTCTTCCAGTTTTCTGAGCCGACTCTGGACGTTGCCGCGAAACACCGCCACCCTGAGGTCGGGGCGGCGGTAAAGGATTTGCGCCTGACGCCTTAGGGAAGAAGTGCCGACCACCGAACCCGCCGCCAATTTCCTGATGCTCGCCGCCTTGTTGCTGATAAAGGCGTCACGCGGGTCTTCACGCTCCAGGGTGCAGGGCAGCGCGATGCCGTCGGGCAACCATGTAGGCACGTCCTTCATTGAATGCACCGCCACGTCGATAGAGCCGTTCAGCATCGCCTCGTCAATTTCCTTGGTGAACAGGCCCTTGCCGCCGATCTCGGCCAGCGGCCGATCCAGCACCATGTCGCCGGTAGTCTTGATGATCACTATTTCTATCGCTCCCGGAACGGCCAGTTCGCGGTGAGCGGCGATCAGCCGGTCGCGGACGTCATGAGTCTGGGCCATGGCCAGCGGCGAACCTCTGGTGCCGATGCGAAGGAGGGGAGTCTGCGGCATGGGATTAAATAACTCGGATATTGTGGTTACAAGCGGGCGGACAGAGTAAAGTCCGCCGACGATTCGGCAAAAGGTTTTTTTAATGATCATGCTCGGCATCGAAACCAGTTGCGACGAGACCGCCGCCTCGGTGGTGACCGGCGAGCGTCAAATCCTGTCCAACATAGTCCTCTCCCAACTTGAGGAGCATAGGCCCTACGGCGGCATCGTGCCCGAAGTCGCCGCCCGCGCCCACCTGGATAATCTGGATTTTATCATCGCTCGCGCCATGGACCGGGCCGGAATAAAATTCGCCGACCTTAACGGCGTCGCCGCCGCCGGCGGGCCGGGGCTGATCGGCGGCCTGCTGGTCGGCGTCATGTGCGCCAAGGCCATCGCCTGCGTTCATGATATTCCTTTTCTGGCGATCAACCACCTTGAAGGCCACGCCCTGTGCGCCCGGCTTACCGGCGACGTTGACTTCCCCTACCTGCTGCTGCTGGCGTCGGGCGGCCATTGCCAGCTTCTATGCGTCGAGGGAGTCGGGAAATACCGCAGGCTGGGAACCACCCTGGACGACGCCCTCGGCGAGGCCTTCGATAAAGTCGCCAAGATGCTGGGGCTGGGTTTCGCCGGCGGGCCGCTGGTGGAAAAGGCGGCGAGGAGCGGCGACCCCGCCCGCTTCAAGTTTCCCAGGCCGATGAAGGGGCGGCCCGGCTGTCATTTTTCCTTCTCCGGCCTCAAGACGGCGGTGCGTCACGCCGTCATCGGCTTGCCCGAGGGAGACTTGCGTGACCAAGACGTAGCCGATCTGTGCGCTTCGTTCCAGGCCGCCGCCGCCGACGCCTTGCATGACCGCGCCAAAAATGCGCTCAAGGAATTCAGCAAGCTCCATGGCCCCGCCGCCGCTCTGGTGATCGCCGGCGGCGTCGCCGCCAATCAGCATATCAGAGACACTCTTGAAGGCCTCGGCATACCGTTGGTGGCGCCGCCCTCGAACCTGTGCACCGACAACGCCGCGATGATCGCCTGGGCCGGCATCGAACGTTTGCGGCTTGGGCAAAGCGATGACATGGAGTTTGCGCCCCGTCCGCGTTGGCCGCTGGATCAAAACGCCCCTCCCGCCGTCTACGCCGGGGTCAAAGCATAACTCTTGTCCCCCAATCTCAATCGGGGCATAACTGAACGATGAAAAAAATAGGCATTATCGGCGCGGGAGCATGGGGAACGGCGTTAGCCATGGTGGCCCGGCGAGCCGGACGGGAGGCGATAATCTGGGCCTTTGAACCCGAAGTCGTTGCCGCCATCAACGGCGACCACGAGAACATCTCCTATCTTCCCGGCGTCGCCCTTGACCGAAAGATTGCCGCCACCGCCGATATGGCCGCAGCGGTTGACGCCGACGCCCTGATGCTGGCGGTTCCCGCCCAATTCCTGCGCGCCGCCTGCGTCAGACTCGCCGCCGTCATCGGGGAAGGCCTTCCGGTCGTCATCTGCGCCAAGGGCATCGAGCGGCAAAGCAACGCCTTGCCCGGCGAGATCGTCAATCAGATTCTGCCCCGAACTCCGGTCGCCGTTCTTTCCGGGCCGACCTTCGCCGCCGAGGTGGCCTGCGGATTGCCGACGGCCGTGACCCTGGCCTGCGCCGACGCAAAACTGGCCGCCGACATCGCCGAAGCCGTCGGCTCCCCCCGCTTCCGCATCTACGGAAGCGATGACGTCATCGGCGCCCAGATCGGCGGCGCCGTCAAGAACGTATTGGCCATAGCAAGCGGCATTGTCGAAGGACGGGGCCTGGGCGACAACGCCCGCGCCGCCCTGATCACCAGGGGACTGGCCGAGATTGCGCGACTCAGCGCCGCCAAGGGCGGCAAGGCGGAGACCCTGATGGGACTGAGCGGCCTCGGCGATCTGATTCTGACCTGCACCGCCATGCAGTCGCGCAACTTCTCGCTCGGCGCGGCCTTGGGCAAGGGCGAGCGCCTGAAAGATATCCTGAGCCGTCGCCGCTCGGTGGCCGAGGGCGTGGCTACCGCTTCGTCGGTGAGCAGTCTGGCGCGGAGCATGAGCATCGACATGCCGATCTGTCTGGCTGTTGACGGCATCCTTCACGGCGGACTGGACATCGACCTGACCATCGCCGGGCTGCTGGCCCGCCCCCCCGGAAATGAATAAAGGAAGTCTCCATGCTGTTCGTTTTCTGCTGCGCCGACAAGCCGGACCACCAACAAGTGCGCGCCGCCGTGCGTCCGGCCCACCTGGAATATCTGAACGCTTTCAACGACCGGATTTTCGGGGCCGGGCCGACCCTGACCGATGACGGCCAAGGCATGACCGGCAGCGTCCTGATCATCGAATTCGCCGACCGCGCCGCCGCCGAGGCTTTTGCCGCGAACGATCCCTACAACAAGGCCGGATTGTTTGAAACCGTCGCCATCCGTCCATGGAAAAAGGTTCTCCCCAAGGGATAGTCGAATTACAGATATTCAGCCGCGCCGATCCTCGATAGCGTCCCAGATGCGGGCTTCAAGGCAGACGCCGTCGAAGCGATTGATTTCCTGAAGTCCGGTGGGAGAGGTGACGTTGATCTCGGTGAGGCAGCCGCCGATAACGTCGACGCCGGCAAAGATCAATCCGCGCTCCTTGAGGCTTGGTCCGATAGCTTCGCATATTTCACGGTCCCGCGCAGTCAGCTCCGCCTTGAAGGGCGTGGCCCCCGCGTGCATGTTGGCGCGGGCCTCGCCCGCCGACGGCACGCGATTGATGGCGCCCGCCGCCTCGCCGTCGATAAGGATGATGCGCTTGTCGCCGGCGCGCACCTCCGGCAGGTAGGCCTGGACGATGACCGGCTCGCGGTAGAATCTGGTGAACATCTCCAGCAGTGAATTCAGATTCTCATCCCCCGGCGGAATGTGAAAGACACCGGCGCCGCCGTTGCCGAACAAGGGCTTGACGATAATATCCTTGTGTTCGTCCCGGAAAGCGGCGATGCGCTCCCGATCCGAAGCGATCAGGGTCGGCGGCATCAGGTCCGGAAATTGCGTGACAAAAAGCTTCTCCGGCGCATTGCGGACCTCGGCCGGATCATTGACCACCAGAGTCTTGGGATGGATATGCTCCAGCAGGTGGGTGGCGGTGATGTAAGCCATGTCAAAAGGCGGGTCCTGACGCATCAGCACAATGTCGAAATCTTTAAGATCGACGGTTTGGGCAGGCCCCAGCGAAAAGTGGTCCCCCTTGGAACGACGCACCTTGAGGGAGCGCGCCCGCGCCAAAACCTTTCCCTGGGTAAAGGCAAGACCGTCGGGCAGGTAATGGTAAAGGACATGTCCCCGCCGTTGCGCCTCCAGCGCCAGGACAAAAGTGCTGTCGGCATCGATGTTGATGCTCTCGATGGGGTCCATCTGAATGGCTACTCGCAGGCCCATGCCGCCGTTCCTTTTATAATAACGTCTAGACCAGACGGCCCCGCAGTTCCTGCAAAAAAACGGACGTGCGATATCTGGCCGAATCGCCGGTGTTGCGGCGTAAATACTCTTCCAGCGCCGCCACCGCCTCTTTTATTTTATCAAGGCGGGCGTTGAGCATGCCCGCCTCGCGCCACAACGACGGCGTCGCCGGAGCGAAAAGCAGCATGGTCTCGATGGCGTCAAGAGCGTCTTCCGGCCGCTCGGAACGAATCAGGCGAAATTTTATATGATTTTGAAGGCGCAACAAAACCCCACGGTTACCCAGGGGTCGGTAATGGTTGGGGGTTAATTCGGCCTGGTTGCCGATGACCGCCTTGGAAAGATCGCGCATGTCTTTAGGCGTCACGACGCGGCCGCCGTCAAAAGGATCAAGGATGACGCGCCGGCCCTCGTCTTCCAGGCGCACCATGAAACGGGCGGGAAAATCGAGTCCCGAAATCGTCCACCCAAGGGCGCGCGCAACGTGAATATAAATAATTCCCAGAGCTACCGGGGCGCCGACCCGCCGGTCAATTACCCGCATCAGGTTGGTGTTATCGGGGTCCTCGTAAGAGGTTTCAGCGCCCTTGTAGCCGTAGCGTCTGGCGATAACCTGACACAAAGCCTCGACGGCCTGATCAAGCCCCGCCGCCCCGCCGCCGGCGTCGACATAAACGCGGACTTCATCGCTTAACCGTTCCAGGTGGCGGAGATACGGGTCAATCGCCATTCCGGGCCGCTCAATCGACGCCAGAACAAGGGCCGTCTCCGCCGGATTTATCTGCTCGTCCGGCAGCCCGCCGAGCCGCATCAGCCTGGCGTGAATGTCGGCAGGCAGCCTCATGCCTTGTCTTTCAGGCGCACATGACTGACCACCTTGCGCACATATTCGATATTGCGGGCATGGGAGATCACCCGGTCAAGTTCCTCCTTGTTCTGGGCGATGCCGATCATATAAACGACGCCGCCGACCGTTTCGATAGCGTAATTAACGGCCATGACATATTTATCCACGGTCAGTTTGGATTTCAGCTTGGTGGTGATCCACGAATCGCGGGCCATATCCATGAAGGTATTGTCATCTTTTACCTGGATTTCATTGATGACGTCCTTGACGCCATGCACTTTCCAGGCGAGGCGCACGGCGTCGGCGCGCATTTCGGGCTTATCGACGATTCCGGTCAGCAAGGCGCGGCCTTCGTAGAGTTCGGTGCTGACCTTGATCGGCAGGGAGTTATCGTGATTCAGCCACAGCTCAATAATTTTCATTTCAAGTTTAAGGTCATCGGCGGCGACCTCGATGCCGCGCTCCTGATAAGCGACAACGCCGGCCCCGGCCCCGGCCCCGGTTCCGGCACACCCGCCGAACATAGTCGCTACGGCAAGCAGCCCCACGGCCGGCAACAAAAATTGACGATGCGTTCGAATCATTTGAAACATCCTTTGGAAATCAGGTTCAGCGTAGTTATTTCATAATACACCCTAATCAAATCCTAATCGCCGCATATCCAGGCGCCGGTCAGATGGGTCGGCAGCCGTCCGGGGCTTACCAGCATAACGTCAAAGCGCGCGTCAAGGCCGGCATATTCCGGGCGTGATCGAAGGAAGGCCCCGGCGGCGGCGGCGATGCGTCGGCGCTGACGCAGTCCCAGCGCGTGCGCCGCCTCTCCCATGTCACGGCGGGCCTTGACCTCGATCATGGCGATGATGCGGCCGCGACGGGCGATGATGTCGATCTCGCCGGCGTGAACGCGAAAGTCCCGCTCCAGGATGCGATAGCCTCTGAGCCTCAAGCTCCAAACGCAAAGAGTTTCGGCGAATCGGCCGTAGCGCCAGGCGCGCCGCTTCTGCTCAGGCCCGCGCATTAATTTTTTTGTTGAGGAGGAGGGCGCGGGCGTAGACCCGGCGTCGGGGCAGATTAGCAGCGGCGGCCACCTTCGCCGCCGCATCGCGCACGGAATGGCCGTCAAGGGCGGCAAGTAATCGGCGGTCAAGCTCGTCATCATCAATTATCACGCCGACGGACGACGGCGGCGCCACCACCACCGTTATCTCGCCCTTGGGCGGACCCTTGGTCTGGTAATAGGCGGCCAGTTCGGCCAACGCGCCGCGTCGCACCTCTTCAAACATCTTGGTCAGTTCGCGGCCTACCGCCGCTTGGCGCGGTCCCAGGATTTCCGCCATGTCGGCCAGCGCCGCCGCCAGCCTTTTGGGCGATTCCATGAATATCAAAGTGGCCGGGATAACGGCCAATTCGGCATAGACCTTGCGCCGCCCCGTCGCCCGCGACGGCGGAAACCCGGCAAACAGGAAACGATCCGCAGGCAGGCCCGAAAGCACCAGCGCCGCCAGCGGCGCCGATGGACCGGGCAGGGTGGTGACCGGCAGCCCTTCATCGATACAGGCCCTGAGGAGATCATAACCCGGATCGGAGATCAGCGGCGTTCCGGCATCCGACACCAGCGCCGCCTTTTTGCCGTCTTTCAGCAACTTGATGATTACAGGCCTTACCCTGTCCGCGTTGTGCTCGTGGTAGGGCTTGAGAGGTTTGGAAATGCCGTAAATGGCCAACAGCCGGGAGGTCACCCTGCTGTCCTCGCAAACGATGACATCGGCATTTTTCAGGACATGAAGCGCCCTCAACGTGATGTCCCCCGCGTTGCCGATAGGGGTGGCGATCAGATACAGCCCCGGCGTCACCGGATCATCGGATGGTTTACTCACGGCGTTGACATGAGTAGGGTCTGTCAATGACCGATACGAAATTTTCCCGGATGCGATACGCTTTGGCGCCATGGCTGATTGCCGTCGTGCTGTTGAATGCCGGGTGCGAGTCTCCACGACAAAAATCCGTATTTCAGGATGATAAGACCTCCCAGGCTTCCGGCAAGAAGAAAGAAACGCTGAAACCGCCGACGCCGGAGAATCAAGGACAGCCGCGCCGCGCCGAATTACCGCCTTACGCGCCGCCGTCTGCGACTCCCGAACCGAATCGGGACCGTGCGCCCTCTCTCCGCGAACGTCCGCAAGAGGACGAGCCGGAACAAGCGTCGGCAACGGCGCTGCCCAAATCGGCTACGGTGCGGGTTGCGTTGCTGCTGCCTCTTTCCGGTCCCAGCGCCGCGCTCGGCATCGCCATGCAAAACGCCGCCCAACTGGCGATGTTTTCTTTTGCCGATGATAAATTCGAATTGCTGATTCATGACACCAAGGAAACGCCGGAAGGCGCCGTCGAGGCGGTGGGATCGGCCATCGGTGACGGCGCTCATCTGATTCTGGGGCCTTTGCTCAGAACATCGGTAAGAGCGGCGGCTCCCGCCGCGCGCGCCGCCAATGTGCCGATGGTCTCTTTCTCAAGTGATCGGACGGTAGCCGGACAGGGCGTTTTCACCATGGGTTTTTATCCCGAATCCGAGGTCGAAAGGGTCGTCGCCTTTGCCCGCTCACGCGGGATCACGACATTTGCCGCGCTGGCGCCGGAAGACGAAAACGGAAAAGCGGTGGTCAGCGCCCTGCAACGCGCCGCCGAAACCCATGGCGCGAGGATAAGTAAAATCCAGTTCTATGATCCCGAGACCGGCGATTTCTCCGGCATCGTGCGCAAATTGGCTAATTACGACGAAAGACGCAGGGCCTTGCTTGATCAAAAGACTACGCTGGAATCAAAAGACGATGAAATTTCCAGACGCGCCCTTGAGCGTCTGGCGAAAATGCAAACCATCGGCGATCCGCCGTTTGAGGCATTGTTGCTGGCGGACGGCGGGAAAAGACTCCAGGCCATCGCCGCGTTACTGCCGTTTTATGATATTGATCCGGCGAAAGTCCATATCCTCGGCACCGGCAGGATGGATGTTCCGGAGATCGGCGCCGAGCCGGCGCTGGTAGGCGCCTGGTTCGCGGCGCCGCCGCCTTCGGCCCGCATTGATTTCGAGAAACAGTACCAGGAAGTCTACGGCCAACCGCCGCCGCGCCTTGCCACTTTGGCCTATGACGCTACGGCCATGGCGGCCTGGTTGGCGCAAGCCGAAGCCGGCGCCGATCTCGGCGTCCGGGCGTTGACCAATCCCGGCGGGTTTTTCGGCCGTGACGGTATTTTCCGTTTTCTCAACAACGGCGCCGTCGAACGGGGGCTGGCCGTTCTCAAGGTGCTTCGTCATGATTCAACGGTTATCGACAAAGCGCCTGAAACCTTCGAGAAGGCGACAAACTAGAGCACGTCAGGATCGATCAGGATCACCCGCGTCGCGCCTTGGCGTCATTGCGACCGTGAGAGCGTCAGCGACACGGGAAGCAATCCAGTGGCCGGTGGCGCTCTCTGGATTGCTTCGTCTTGCTTCGTCGCTTCGCTTCTCGCAATCCTCGCAAAGACGATAAGGCATGGCCCACAGCGGTTTTGAGCGATTCCAGTCAATCCTGACGCGCCCTAACCACTCAAAAGACCGGCAAGCACGGCGTTCAGGCGCAGGCGTCCGGCGCCGGTCGCCCGCAGGCCCTTGCCGTCGATCTCCAGAAAGCCGCCTTCAACCATCCGCCTGAGGGCGTTGTTGTCCACGGCCTGCTCAAGGTCAATTCCCGCAAGATGTAAAAATCGATCACGGCGGACGCCCTCGGTCAGGCGCAAGCCGCACAAAAGCAGTTCCTGACGGCGCTCATGAGGACTAAGGACGCTCCGATGGGCCGTCCCACAGCCGGTCTCCTCCACCATTTTAAGCCACTGTTCGGGAGCGGCAATCTGCTCCAAGGCCTCGGTCCCCCGCGCCGACGTGAGGCGGCCGTGAGCGCCGGGGCCTATTCCCAGGTAATCGCCGCCTTGCCAGCAGGCCAGATTGTGACGGCACTCCTCGCCGGGCCGGGCGTAGTTGGAAACTTCATAGGCCCCAAAACCATGCGCTTTCAGCATCTCATCAGTAGTTTCGTAGAGCATCGCTCCGCTCTCTTCGTCCGTCTCAACGACGCCTCTTGCCTGAAAGGCCGTACCCGGTTCGACGGTGAGCTGGTAAAGGGAAAGGTGGCCGCCGGCCAAGGCAAGCGCCTCGGCAAGCTCGGATCGCCAGGAAGAAACCGTCTGCCCCGGACGTCCGTAAATCATGTCAAAGGAAACGCGGGGGAAATGCCGCTTGGCCAGATCAAGGGCGGACAACGCCTCCGCCGCCGTGTGGCCGCGTCCGAGAAAGCGCAACGCCCGGTCATCAAGGGCTTGTAGCCCCAGCGACAGACGATTGACTCCGGCCTCGCGAAAAGCGTGAAAGCGTCCGCTTTCCACCGAGGTGGGGTTGGCTTCAAGCGTAATCTCGACATCCTCGCTAAATCCCCGGCGCTCCCGGATGAGGGCGATCAATTCCGCCGCCGTTTCCGGCGCCATCAGTGATGGCGTGCCGCCGCCGAAAAAAACGCTGCCGACCCGCCGACCCGCCGTTTCAACGGCGAAATAATCCAGTTCGCGCAACAGCGCCGCCCGCCAGCGCGGGTGGTCAACATCGGCGGCCGCATAACTGTTAAAGTCGCAATATGGACACTTGGATCGGCAAAACGGCCAGTGAATATATATGGTGAGCACCGTGTCCAAGGCGGATTACTCTCTGAAGCAAGCCTTGATCAGCTTGCTGAACGCATCGGCGCGGTGGCTGATGGCGTGTTTTTCCTGTGGCTCCATCTCGGCGAAAGTGATGTCGCAGCCGTCGGCAATAAAGATGGGATCATAACCGAAGCCCCCGCTCCCCCGAGGCGTCCGGGCTATATGGCCATGGACAACGCCGTCGAAAGTTTCTTCGACGCCGTCGGGTCGGCAAAGCGCCAGGGAACAGACAAAACAGGCGCTCCGGTCATCCTTGCCGGCAAGTGCGGCCTGCACCCTGTTCATCGCTTCCCGGAAGTCCTTGTTCAATCCCGCCCAGCGCGCCGAATGAACGCCGGGAGCGCCGCCCAACGCCGTAACCGCCAGGCCGGAATCATCGGCCAGGGCCGGCAGTCCGGATAGCCGCGCCGCGCTTCGCGCCTTGATCCGGGCGTTATCGACGAAGGTCTCTCCGCTTTCTTCCGGTTCCGGCAGATTCAAGTCGGCCGCCGAAACTACCTGAACGCCGAAAGGAGCAAGCAGATCGGCAAACTCGCGAACCTTTCCGGGATTATGACTGGCGATGACCAGCTTTCCGCCTTGAAAAATGCGGGCCATCGCCGGCGAGACTACTTCAGCCCTAAAACCAGGCATTGCATAGCCGCCAGTTCCGCCACGCCTTTATGGGCCAGAGACATCATTTCGATGAATTGATCCTTGGTGAAGGGCGCGGTCTCCGCCGTTCCCTGAATTTCGACAATGCCGCCGACAGCGGTGAGAACAAAATTGGCGTCGGCTTCGGCGTTGCTGTCCTCTTCATAGTCCAGATCAAGCACCGCCGCGCCCTTGTAGACGCCGCAGGAAACAGCCGCCACCTGCCCGGTCAGCGGCGAAGCCTTCAATACGCCGAGACCGACCACCTTGGCAAAGGCCCGGTGCAGGGCCACATAGGCCCCGGTAATGGCGGCGGTGCGGGTGCCTCCGTCGGCCTGGATAACGTCACAGTCCACCTTGATCTGCATTTCATTCATCGCCGTAAGATCGGTAACGGCGCGCAAGGATCGTCCGATGAGGCGCTGAATTTCCTGGGTGCGTCCCGACTGCTTGCCGCGCGCCGCCTCTCTGTCGGTTCGCGAGCCGGTGGCGCGGGGCAACATGCCGTACTCGGCGGTGACCCAACCGCGCCCGGAGTTGCGCAGCCACGGCGGCCCCTTCGGCTCGACGCTGGCCGTACACAACACATGAGTGTCGCCGAAGCGCGCCATACATGACCCCTCGGCATACTTGCTGTAATCCGGTTCCAGAACGATGGAGCGAAGCTGGTCAACGGCGCGGCCCGAAGGTCTCATGACTAATCCCTATGTTGATTATCGCGCCGGTAGGCTAACGTAAAGAACAGGCAATAGCCATTCTGTTGACGCCGGGCGGCGGGATACATAAATTCAGGCATGATTTCCGAACTTAACGAACGATCACGCGAAGTTTTCAGGCATATCATCGAAGCCTTCGTCGATACGGGAGAGCCTATCGGCTCGCGCACCTTGTCGCGAAAGCTGAAAATGGGCCTGTCCCCGGCGACCATCCGCAACGTCATGGCCGATCTGGAGGATATGGGATTGTTATACGCGCCCCACGCCTCCGCCGGGCGGCTGCCGACGGAAGCCGGGTTAAGAATATTTGTCGATGGAATTCTTGAGGTCGGCAATCTGACCGAAGATGAGCAAAAGAACATCAACAGCCGTTGCGCCGGCGCCGACGCCAATTTCGAGGGCCTGCTGGGAGAAGCCATCTCGGCGCTTTCCGGGCTGTCGCGGTGCGCCGGGCTGGTGCTGGCGCCGAAGACGGACAGCCCGCTTCGCCACATAGAGTTCGTCAGCCTTAGTCCGGGCCGGGCGCTGGTGATCATCATTACCGAAAACGGCGTGGTCGAGAACCGCATTATCGAAACGCCCGCCGGGCTGCCCTCATCGGCGCTGGTTGAAGCCACCAACTTCCTGAGCGCCCGGCTGGTCGGGCGCACCATCGGCGAGGCTCATGACGAAATCATAAAGGAACTTGCGGCTCACCGCGCCCGACTTGACGAACTGACGACCCGCGTTGTTGAATCCGGCCTCGCCACCTGGGCCGGCGGCAACAAAGGCGGCTCGCTGATCGTGCGCGGCCAGGCGAACCTGCTGGACGATATCACCGCCACCGCCGATCTTGAACATATCCGCTCCCTGTTCACCGCCCTGGAGACCAAGGAAACCATGATCAGGATTTTGTCGATGACCGAACTTGCGGAAGGGGTGCAGATTTTTATCGGCGCCGACAACAAGTTATTCGGCCTTGCCGGATGCTCGATGATCGTCGGCCCTTACAGCAACGCCCGCCAACAGGTGGTGGGCGCTATCGGAGTGGTCGGCCCGACCCGCATGAACTATGCGCGAATCATCCCCATGGTCGATTACACCGCCAAACTCATCAGTCGTATGTTAGGATAACTTTTAAATGGCCGAAGACAAAAACGAAAACACCAGTGAGAAGACAGCAAAGGTGAATGAATCGCCGGTTATTTCCGAGGCCGAAGATGCCTCTGAAAGCGCCGCCGCCGCCGGAGATTCGGCAAATGCCGAGGTCGCCGGCAAGCCGGAAGCCGAAATTGCCGAACTCAAGGACAAGCTTCTGCGCGCCATGGCCGAGTCTGAAAATGTGCGTCGCCGCGCCGAGCGCGACAGGGAGAACGCCTCAAAATTCGCCATCGCCGGCTTTGCCCGCGAGATGCTTCAGGTAAATGACAACCTGCGCCGGGCGCTGGGAAGCGTTGATAAGGACGCCCGCAAGGAAAGCGACGCATTGGAGAATCTGGTCGTCGGCCTGGAATTATCGGAACGGGAAATTATGAACACCTTCGAGCGCGCCGGCATCAAGCCCATTGACGCCGTCGGCAAGAAATTTGACCCTAATCTGCATGAGGCCATGTTTGAGATAGAGGACGGCGGCCAGCCTGCCGGCACCGTTGTTCAGGTGGTGGAAACCGGATATCTTTTGTTTGACCGCCCGTTGCGCCCGGCTCGGGTGGGAATTTCAAAAGGCGGCCCCAAGGCGACGATCCCGGGGGAAGCTATGGAAAAAATCCGCCCCGATTTGTCGGCAAAGGGCCAGTCGGTTTACGAGAAACAAGCGGATGCTCAGTCCAATGCTTCAGGCTCGCAATTGAATGAAGAATTATAATTTGATGGCGGCGACGGTTGCGCGAACGGGGGGATCGACTTATATAACGCCGGAAGCCCGCTTGCGAAAATCAGCACGGCTGTTTGTATTTAACGAGGGGAGTCTGCGTCGCGCCTTTTCAGGCGCCGCAAGCATCCGCCGGAAGCATAGAAGAGGAATGATATGAGTAAGGTGATCGGAATCGACCTTGGAACCACTAATTCCTGCGTCGCCGTAATGGAAGGCAGGGACGTTAAGGTCATCGAAAACGCCGAGGGCGTGAGAACAACGCCGTCCATCGTTGCCTTCACCGACTCTGAAGAACGCCTCATCGGCCAGCCCGCCAAGCGTCAGGCGGTAACCAATCCTGAAAACACCCTGTTCGCCATCAAGCGCCTGATCGGCCGGCGTTATGATGATCCGTTTACCAAAAAAGACATGGGACTGGTGCCGTACAACATCATCGCCGGCGAAAACGGCGACGCCTGGGTCGAAGCCGACGGCAAAAAGTACAGCCCCAGCCAAATCAGCGCCTTCATCCTGCAAAAGATGAAGGAAACCGCCGAGTCCTATCTCGGCGAAGAAGTTGTCCAGGCGGTAATTACCGTCCCCGCCTACTTTAATGACTCCCAGCGTCAGGCGACCAAGGACGCCGGCAAGATCGCCGGCCTGGAAGTGCTGCGCATCATCAATGAACCGACGGCGGCGGCTCTTGCCTACGGGTTGGATAAAAAAGAATCCGGCATCATCGCCGTATTCGACCTGGGGGGCGGCACTTTCGATATTTCCGTTCTCGAAATCGGCGACGGCGTTTTCGAGGTCAAATCGACCAACGGCGATACCTTCCTCGGCGGCGAGGATTTCGACAAGCGCATCGTCGATTATCTGGCCGATGAATTTAAAAAGGACACCGGCATCGATCTGCGCACCGATAAACTCGCTCTCCAGCGCCTCAAGGAAGAGGGAGAGAAAGCCAAGATCGAACTTTCAAGCACCAAGCAGACGGAAGTCAATCTGCCCTTCATCACCGCCGATCAAAACGGCCCCAAGCACCTGAATATCAAGCTTACCCGCGCCAAACTGGAAGCTCTGGTCGATGATCTTATTCAGAAAACCATCGATCCCTGCAAAAAGGCGCTGAAGGATGCCGGGCTTACCGCCGGTGAAATCAATGAAGTAATCCTGGTCGGCGGCATGACCCGCATGCCCAAAGTTATCGAAGCGGTGAAGGAATTCTTCGGCCGCGAACCGCACAAGGGAGTCAATCCCGACGAAGTGGTCGCCATCGGCGCCGCCATTCAGGGCGGAGTGTTGAAGGGCGATGTCAAGGACGTGCTGCTTCTTGATGTTACGCCGCTGTCGCTGGGCATCGAGACATTAGGCGGCGTCTTCACCCGCCTTATCGACCGCAACACCACCATCCCGACGCGCAAAAGCCAGGTCTTCTCTACCGCCGAGGACAACCAGACCGCCGTCACCATCCGTGTTTTCCAGGGTGAGCGCGAGATGGCCGCCGACAACAAGATTCTCGGCCAGTTCGACCTGATCGGCGTTCCGCCGGCGATGCGCGGCGTGCCGCAGATCGAAGTAACTTTCGACATCGACGCCAACGGCATCGTCAACGTCTCGGCCAAGGACAAGGCCACCGGCAAGGAGCAGCAGATTCGCATCCAGGCTTCAAGCGGACTGAGCGATGCCGATATCGACCGCATGGTTAAGGAGGCCGAGCAAAACGCCGCCGAAGATAAAAAGCGCCGCGCCCTGGTCGAAGCCCGCAATCATGGCGAGGGCATGGCCCATTCCACCGAGAAAAGCCTTAAGGAATTCGGCGACAAGATTTCCGATAACGAAAAGCAGGCGATTAATAACGCCGTCAAGGAATTGCGCGAAGTTCTTGAAAAAGATGATATTGAAATCATAAAGTCCAAGACCGACGCCCTGGCCCAGGCTTCGATGAAAATGGGCGAGGCCATGTACAAAGCCGCCCAGGAAGGGGCGCCCGGCGCCGGCGACGCCGGAGCCGACAAAGGATCGTCGGCAAAAGGCGACAAGGACTCAACGGTGGTCGATGCCGATTTTGAGGAAGTGGATCCGAATAAGGAAAAGAAAGACAACTAGAGCGTTATCCGACCAAATGGCGTCGCCCCTCTCACCCTTCCCTCTCCCCCAGCAAATTGCTGGGGGAGAGGGTTGCGTAGGGTTGGCGCGTCGGCTCGATGCGCCTTACCCGAAGCCGGGTGAGGGGGGGGATGGTTCAATTTGGTCGAATAATGCTCTAATCTTTCAAAATGGGTGCCGGTAACGCCCGGACAGAAACGGGCGCGTCAGTTTATTATAGGTTTTTTTGATGTCCAAACCGGATTTCTACGAGCTTCTCGGAATTAAACGGAACGCCGACGCGGACGATATAAAGAAAGCCTATCGCACGTTGGCCATGAAGCATCATCCTGATCGCAATCCCGGCGATGCGGACGCGGAAAAGAAATTCAAAGAAATCAGCCATGCCTATGAAATCCTGAAGGATGAACAAAAACGCGCCGCTTATGACCGTTTCGGCCATGCCGCGTTTGAACAGGGCGGTCATGGCGGTCACGGCGCCGGCGGCAACGGCTTTGCCTCGGGCTTCGCCGATATCTTTGATGAGATGTTCGGCGACTTTGCCCACGGCGGCGGACGGCGCGGCCCCGGAGCGCAGAGCCGAGGCTCCGACCTGCGCTACAATATGCAGATCTCCCTTGAGGAAGCCTTCGCCGGCAAGAAGACAAATATTCGCGTCCCCTCCTCAATCCCCTGCGGCGAGTGCAAAGGCAGCGGCGCCGCCGGCGGCTCGGCCCCGGTAACCTGCGCGACTTGCCATGGTCACGGCAAGGTTCGCTCCCAATCCGGTTTCTTCACCGTCGAACGCACCTGCCCGTCATGTCACGGCAACGGCAAAGTCATCAAGGAGCCGTGCCATAACTGCGGCGGATCGGGAAGGGTAAAAAAGGAAAAGACTCTGTCGGTCGCCATCCCGCCCGGCGTCGAGGACGGCGCCCGCATTCGCCTTTCCGGCGAGGGCGAGGCCGGTCTGCGGGGAGCGCCGACCGGGGACCTCTACATTTTTCTGGCCGTGTCACCGCATCGTATTTTCCAGCGCGACGGCGCCGACATTTATTGCCGGGCGCCCATTCCGATGTCGACGGCGGCGCTCGGAGGCTCCATTGAGGTGCCGACCATCCAGGGCAACCGCGCTCGGGTCGCCATCCCGCCGGGGACTCAAACCGGGCAACAGTTCCGTCTCAAAAGCAAAGGCATGTCGGTTCTGAATTCCAAGGTTCTCGGCGACATGTTTGTTCAAACCGTCGTCGAGACGCCGGTGAATCTGACCGCCAAACAAAAAGAGCTGCTCAAGGAATTTACCAAAGAATCTCCCGGCGAAACCCACAGCCCGGAAGCTCATGGCTTCTTCTCCAAGGTCAAGGAGCTGTGGGAAGATATTAACGACTAATGGAACGGGGAGGAGAACTCATGAGGATCGGAATAATCGGGTGCGCCGGTCGCATGGGCCGCATGTTGGTCGCCGAGGTCCTGGCCGCCGACAACTGCCGGTTATTGGGAGGAACCGAGCAGGCGGGCAGTGAATTCATCGGTCAGGACATCGGGGAACTGATCGGAGTCGGGGCGCTGGGACTGCCGGTGGGAGAAGATGCGGCAGCGCTGTTTGCCGCCGCCGACGCCGTCATCGATTTCACCACTCCCGCCGTCGCCGCCGCCAACGCCGCCCTCGCCGCCGACCACAAAACGGCGTTGATCGTCGGCGCCACCGGCCTGGAGGCAAAACACCAGGACGCCCTGCGCCGGGCCGCCGGGTCATGCGTTATCGTACAGGCCGCCAACATGAGCGTCGGCGTTAATCTGTTGCTGGGATTGACCGAGCGCGTCGCCGCCGTTCTCGGCGATAATTACGACATCGAAATAGTGGAAATGCACCATCGCCATAAGGTGGATGCGCCGTCGGGAACGGCCTTGGCCCTGGGGTCTGCCGCCGCCGAAGGCCGGGGCGTTGATCTGAACATGGTGTCGCGGCGGGTGCGCGACGGCCATACCGGAGACCGCAACCGGGGAGAGATCGGTTTCGCAACGCTGCGGGGCGGTGACGTGGTCGGCGATCATACGGTCATCTTCGCCGCCGAAGGCGAGCGCATCGAACTCACCCACAAGGCATCGTCGCGCACCATCTTCGCCGGCGGCGCCGTCAAGGCGGCGTTGTGGACCAAGGGCCGCCCGCCGGGGCTTTATTCCATGCGCAATGTTTTGGGATTCTGAAAAGCCGTTTCCCGATGAACCGCGCCGACATCGATCAGTTTTACCGCCGGCTGTCCACGGCTAACCCCGATCCCAAAAGCGAGTTGGATTACACAAATCCTTATACCTTGCTGGTGGCGGCGGTGTTGTCGGCCCAGTCCACCGATAAAGGCGTCAACAAGGCGACGGCGGCGCTGTTTCCCGTCGCCGATACGCCGAAAAAGATGCTGGCGTTAGGCGAATCGCGGCTTAAGGATTTCATCAAGACCATCGGCCTTTACAACAACAAGGCCGGGAACATCATCGCTCTCAGCGCCGTTCTGGCCGATCAATATGACGGCCGAGTGCCTCGGAACCGCGAGGCTCTCGAAGCCCTGCCCGGAGTCGGGCGCAAGACCGCCAACGTGGTGTTGAATGTAGCCTTCGGCCTGCCGGTGATCGCCGTTGACACTCATGTCTTTCGCGTCGGCAACCGAACCGGTCTGGCCCCCGGCAAAACGCCGGCGGCGGTGGAGCGGGAGCTGGAAAGGCTGACGCCGGAAGAGTGGAAACCGCATGCCCATCATTGGCTGGTTCTTCACGGTCGTTACGTCTGCAAGGCCCGCAAACCGCTGTGTGAAGATTGCATCGTTTACGACCTTTGTGAATTCGCGGGCAAAGCGACGCTGAAGTGATGCCGGCGATTATAAAAAATGAAAAATTCTCCCCCTTGCTTTAAGGGGGAGTTAGAGGGGGTATCGGCAGCAACCTCCCCTCACCCCTCCTTGGTAAGGAGGGAAAAATGATTGAGGCCGCCGGCATAATCCGAAAACCGATTTACCCCTGCGCCGCCTTCTGTTTTTTCTCGATCAGGCGCGTTATGCAGTCCTTGTGCGTAATTTTCGCGCCGTCGCGGCCCCGCGCTTCCGAATGGGCCACGGTAAGGGTTTCGCCGCCCTTATTTTCATAAAGGAAAACATCCAGCAAACAGGTTTCGCCGCCGTACTGCCAAACCTGGGCGGGCGAATCGTGACGCTTGAAGGAAGGCACTCCCAGCAAGGTCGCCACTTGCTCGCCGCTGAGGCCGGCAAGTTTGCCCGGCGCGTCTATGGGTCCGGGCCTGCGGGCGGCGGTCTCTTTCGGCGTAGCCCCGGAGGCGACGGATTGCTCTTGTTCCGGTTCTTCCGTCGCTGACGGCTCGCCCGGCGCCGCTTCCGGCGGGCCGCCCGACGCACAGCCGGAAACGACGAGGAGTCCCGCGATCAACAAGGCATGACGAAAACTCATATATTTATATTCGGCGACTTGAACCTGATTCCCGACGCCGCTTTCCCTTCATCTTCCCCATGTGCGGGCTTCTCCAGGGTCTCCATCTCGCCGTCGATCTCGCCGCCGGCCTCGATGATGATCTTTCCATAGCGGATGATGCCGCTGATTTTCCCGCCGTTGCGCACGGTCAGCTTGTCATCCGCCGTCAATTCACCTTCAAAGCGGCCGCTGATGTCGGCCTCCTTGACCTGGGCGTTGCCTTTGAAAAAACCGCTGGGCGCTACTTCGATAATGCGGGCGTTGGTCAGCGCCGCCTCGACGCGGCCCTCGACCACGAGTTTATCGCAGGAGGTGATTTCGCCTTTGAGGCAAATCTCCCGGCCGACAATCAGTTTTTTACTTTCCATGTCGCCGGGGCGCGACCGCTCCATGCGCCGCGCCGGGTTCGGGCTGTCGACGGGGCGGTTGGGAATTTCATGACTGAACGAGGCGCCTGAAATCTGCTTGGCGGGTTGATGCGACCCTTTTTTTGAAAAAGGCTTCAACGGCGGCGCGCTGATGCCGCCGGAACTTTCTTCGCTCTGAAGCCGGTCCCGGCTTTCCTTGTCGTCATTTTTCTTGAACATTTTTCTTGCCCCTCAAGACTTAGTGTTTCCCTTGCGACCGCCACCCCTCGAAAAGATGGATCATGGCGGCGGTGGCGACGATGGGAGCCAATAAATTAACCACCGGGATGGTCAACATCAGCGCGATCAGGACGCCCGAGAAAAAAAGCTGTCCCCGATGCGCCCTTCTCAATCTCTCCGCTTCCGCCAGTCCGACACGGCGCAAGGCCACCATCGCAAAATATTCACGACTTAAAAGATAGCCGTTAACGCCGTAGAAGACAAAAGGGAAAAGCGGCGGGATAATCAGAAACGCCAATAAAAAGATGTTGAGAAAAATCATGATGACAAGAAATTTAGCCGCCGACAACAACGCCTCGCTGAATGACGCCCCTTTGATCGGCGGCAATCCGGGGTAATGACGGGCCTCCACGGCGTCGGCGACTCTGTCCAGCATCAGGCCGGTAAAGGCGCCGGCCACGCCGGGAAACAAAAACCAGGTGATTACCAACGCCGCCAGCCAGCCCAGGAAATCGACAATCGTCTCCAGCCATCCCCACGAGAACAGGGCGGTGCTGGAAAGCAGGAATATCACGACCAACATCAGGCCGATAAAGACGGCCAGCGTCGAACCCAGGCTGATCCACACCACGCGACGGGTAGACCTGTCGCTTATCTGGTCAATGGCTTTGAGAAACGCGGCGATCATGATGAATACGGTTCTACAACCATCCCCCGTCATTTCCCAGTAGTTTCAGAATTCGGGCGCAGGCGACCTTCCGAAAAAGTCGGCCTTGAATGATCCGCCGTTAACCTGATAACCTTTCATCGAAGGGCAAGGAGGGGAATCATGCACAAAATCTTTCCGGCATTGATGTTATCGATCATCGCCGTGTCGGCGTCCGCCGGCCAGCCGTTCATCGAGGTGTTTGACCGCGCCGTCAAGAAGGAATGCGGCTCCTGCCACATGGTGTTCAACCCGGAGATGCTTCCCGCCAAGTCATGGGAAACCATCATGAAGGGGCTTAAGAATCACTTCGGAAAGGAAGTCGGCCTTGATGAAGCAACCGTCGGCAAGATCCTGTCTTATTTTACCGGCCGCTCGTCGGATATGAGCGGCTCGCAAAACGGCCGCACCTTCATGGAAGGCATTAACCGCGAGGAGCCGCCGCTCAGGATCATTGATACGCCGCGCTTCAAGGACAAACACCAGGGCATCGCCGCCGACGTATGGAGCCGCGAGGGAATCAAGGCCAGAAACAACTGTGTATCCTGCCATGTCGGCGCCCTTAAAGGCGACTACGAAGCCAGGAACGCCAAAATTCCCGACGGCAAATAGAACCAACCTTCATGCGCATCCTTGTCATCGCGGCGGCGCTCTTTCTTCTCCCCGCGCCGACGCAGGCCGATGATCGCATTCCGCCGGTCGCCAACAAGATCGTCAAGCGCGAATGCGGCGGCTGTCACATGGCGTTTCAACCGCTGCTTCTGCCTCAACGGTCATGGCTTTTGCTGATGGGCAATCTATCCGATCATTTCGGCGAATCGGCAAATCTGAACGAAGGAGACCGCCGCGAGATTCTCGGCTATCTGACCGGAGGCTCGGCCGATGTCACCCTCAGCAAAGCCGGCGTCAAGATTATGCGTAACGTAAAAACGGATGAGACGCCTCTGCGCATTACCGGCCTGCCGCACTGGCAACGCAAACACAAGGGCGGCGACTACGCGCTTATGATGAAAGCGACCAAGGCCAAGTCCAACGCCGACTGCGTCTCCTGCCACCAGGACGCCGACAATGGAAACTACGACGATGATCATGGGCATGACGACGACGACGAGAGAAAAAAGAAAAATAATTAGAGGCTTCCGGCCATGAACGGCATCTTCTTCGCCATTGTGCTGATATCCTTCGCCGTCGCCGGATTTCATCAAATAACCTGGATTGATCCGGGCAACGGCGCCAAAGCGCCGATGGAATTGTTGACCGTCGCCATGATCGACTCGGCCGCCGCCTCGGTCACCCTCGCCATCGGCATGATCGGGGTGATGGCCTTGTTCCTGGGACTTATGAAGGTGGCTGAGGCCGGCGGCCTGCTGGTGATCATCGCCCGCGCCATGCGTCCGCTGATGCAGCGGCTTTTTCCCGACGTCCCCGCCGACCATCCGGCTATGGGAGCGATGATCCTCAACCTGTCGGCAAACATTATGGGACTGGGCAACGCGGCGACGCCTTTCGGCATCCGGGCGATGCAGGAACTGGATAAGCTGAATCCGGTAAAAGGCGTCGCCTCCAACGCCATGGTGCTGTTTCTGGCCATCAACACCTCCAGCGTCACCATAGTGCCGACCGGCGTGATCGCGCTCAGGGCAGCCGCCGGCTCCAATGATCCGGCGGGAATCATCCCGACGACGCTGTTCGCCACCATATTTTCAACCGCTGTCGCCATTATTGTGGCCAAGGCCTGTCAACGCTATTGGCCCATGGGCGCGCCGCCGTCCGCCGCCGAGCCTCAAACCGCGCCGCCGATAGTTTCCCCGGACATCGGCGGCGCCGACGCCGCCTATCCGACATGGGCGTCGTTCGCCTTGCTGGGAGCGGTGGTCGCCCTGATCCCGCTGACCATCGCCTACGGTCATCAGATCGCGCCGTGGATTATCCCCGGACTGATGGTCGGCTTTCTGGGCTTCGGCGCGGCGCGCAAGGTTCAAGTCTACGAAGCCTTCGTCGAAGGGGCCAAAGACGGCTTCGAGGTGGCGCTGCGCATCATCCCCTATCTGGTTGCTATCCTGGTCGCCGTCGGCATGTTCCGCGCCGGCGGCGCCATGGACATGCTGGTCACTCCCTTGTCGGTAATCACCACTCCCCTGGGGTTGCCGGCGGAAGCCCTGACCATGGCCCTGATGCGGACGCTTTCCGGCTCCGGGGCCTACGGCCTTCTGGCTTCCATCGTCAACGACCCGGCAATCGGGCCGGACAGCTATCTCGGCTACCTGGCCGGCACCATTCAGGGATCGACGGAAACCACCTTTTATGTGCTTGCCGTTTATTTCGGCGCGGTGAACGTAAGGCGCATCCGCCATGCCCTGGCGGCCGGCCTTTGCGCCGATCTGGCGGGAGTTATCGGGTCGATGGCGATCTGCCTGTATCTGTACGGTTGAAGGATTATTGAAGCCAATAATCCATGGCAATGCCGATCCTTGAAACGCCCTCGCCTACGTTCACAGCGGCTTCCTCAAAATCGGGGGGGCCGAAAAATACCTTGGCGCCGTTGCTGAAGCCGAAGCCTTCAATGGGAAGGCCCCAAAATATCTGATTGAATTCGTGATCGCCGTTTTCGTCATGATAAGCCGCCAGCGCGTAGGTTCCGGGAGCCAGGCCGGTAAAAACCGCCTCCGTCCCCTTTTCCCGAGCCGGCACGATCACATCGGCGATCATGCCTTTGCTGCTCGGAAAGGTTTTCGGATCGGCATAGACGGCGACATGCACGTCCCCTCTGCCGGAACGCATTTCGCTTACATCAATCCACAGATCGGCGGCGTTCGCCCCGAAGGCTGCGCATGACGACAGGATAAAAGCGGGAAAATATATATGAAAACGCATAACGGCAGACAGGCGCCCTTTCTGAAGCGCCCTAAAATGATGCTTTATGATGGAAACGTCAAACGCGAATGTTCAAATAATATCCGCGCGGCGCGTCGCTTCGGAAAGGCGCGCCGGAAGCAGCCGCCCGATTGAGGCGAATAATCCCTATTTGCTCTTCAGTCGTGATCCCTTGCGGAATCGCCTTGGCGCGAATGACGGCTTCACCGGCCGTTCCAAGACGACCGGCATCGTTACCGAGACGGGAAAGCAACTGACTTGCTATATTTAACGTATCATTCATGGCGACCAGCATAACCGAAAAAGGTTAATGGATTCTCAAAACGCAAAATATAGCCACACTCCACGGGAGTTCTTTATATAATGGGCGCCGGGTTACATAAGTTTTTAAGAGAACGGCATGACGAAAAGAAACCACCTTCACCCCGATTTACATGATTCCATTATGGATAATTACGAAGGAAAGACCTTTCTGGGCGGGGGTCGTCTTTCCGTGCGCACGACTCTCTTTTTCCTGTTCGGAGTTTTTGCCCTTGTTTCAGCGGCGGGCGGACTTTTCATCGCCGATAAAAGGCTTTCGACGGCGCAAAGCCGCTTGATGTTATCCAGGGAACTGGCTGATTCAATCTTTTCCGTCGAGAAAATCGTCTGGAACATCCGCATCGAAGAAAAAGACTTCTTCCTGCGCAAAAATCCTCAACACATCAACAGCCACAAGATAAATGCCGACCTTCTTTCCGCCCGGTTGAACGCCCTTTATTCCCTGCTCGCGGCGGCGCCGATCAAGGAGCATATCACCACGATCAATGAAGGCCTCGCCCAATACACTGCGGAATTCGCCAATGCCGTCGCCGCTCAAGGAGTAACCGGCAAAGCCGGCGGTCTTGCCGACGGGCTGCGGGAAGCGGCGCATAATGTGGAATCCAGGATTGCCAATACCAGGATAACTCTTCTCATCGGATCGCTGGCGACGATCCGTGAGCACGAAAAAGAATTCGTCCGGCTCGGCGAGATGCAGGACATAGTGAAATTAAACAAAAGCATCGACGAGTTTGCCGCCCTTCTCGCCTCCGCCAAACTGCCGGAGGAAGATAAAGCGTTGATCGGCAATCTTTTGAAATCCTATCAGGACAGCATTACCGCCTTCGCCAAAAGCCGGCTGAAGCGGGATAGGGAAATCAGCCGTCTCGATGAAATCTTCGCCTATATCGCTCCCAGCATTAACGGACTTGTCACTTTTGCCGGGAACAACCTGATCGAGGCGTCCAAAGAAGAACAACAGCTTCGCAGACTATATCGCCTGTCGCTGCCGGCCGGCGGCGCGGCAATCGTACTTGCGCTCATGTTGTTCGGCCTGATCATGATGCGATCCATCATTTCTCCCGTCAAAGACATTGCAATAACGGCGATAACGCTGGCGGACGGCAATAAAAACGTAGGCATTCCGGCGCTCGGCAACAAGGACGAAACGGGTGACATCGCCCGCGCCCTGGCCAGACTGCGATTGGGATCAGACGAAGCCCTGCGCCGGGAGGATAAAGAAGACAAAAATGCCCTTGCCGAAATAGAGCGACTGCGCTCGGAACTCGAAATAGCGAGCGAAAAAACCAGAAAGGGCGAGGCCGCCATGGCCGAAGCCACCCGGCTTCGCATGGAACTGGAAACCCATATAAGCACGGCCGGAAACAGCGCCGCCG
Organism: Rhodospirillales bacterium RIFCSPLOWO2_02_FULL_58_16; assembly: GCA_001830425.1. Classification (NCBI taxonomy): domain Bacteria; kingdom Pseudomonadati; phylum Pseudomonadota; class Alphaproteobacteria; order Rhodospirillales; species Rhodospirillales bacterium RIFCSPLOWO2_02_FULL_58_16. The sequence continues at coordinate 238,750 of MIAA01000016.1, read as the reverse complement.
CCGCCGCCGAAGCGGACGCGCTGCGCAAGGAGCTTGATGAAACCAAAAAAGAATTAATGAAAGGCGAAACGGCATTGATCGAAGCGGCGTTGCTTCGCATCGATCTGGAAGCGACCAAGGCCGAGCTGGCGAAAGCCGCCGACGAAGCCAAATCCATCCTGGAAAGCAAAGAAAAAGAGGCCGCCGTCGTCAATCTGCCCACGCCTCAGCTTACGCCGGAAAAGCCGCAGCCCGTCGCATCGGACACTCTGTCGGCACAGATAACCATTGCCAGCCGGCAACTGGCCCGATCATCACAAAATGTTTCGGAGGCGGCTTACGAAGCCGAAAGAACGGGCGCCCTGATCAACGGACTGGCCGATGTCGCCGGCAAGATCAATGAACTGGACGCGCTGCTCGCCGTCATTACCAACCAGACGAATTTCCTTGTGCCTCAAACGGACGCCGGCGAGCTTAAACGCGGCGAGACCGACAGCAGCCTCCTCGCCTTAACCGCCGACTACAAAAAAGCGGTCGGCCAGAAGCTGAAGGAAACCAAGGACGACGCCATCGGCCAGCGCTTCGACGCTATCCGCGCAACGACCAGACAAGCGACGTGGACAGTCAAGGATATCGCCGACATCATCAGCGAGATCAAGGAAATCGCCTCTGCAATCGCCGCCGCGTCCTCAACCGAAGCCATGGAAATCACTGCCGAGCTTTTAGCGCAATCGGAGCAATTACGGGAAATGCTTGATTCCCTGGTCGCCAATATTCAACGCCCCGGCAATCCGCATAAAGCGCCTTCCAAAAATTAACTATCCTCGTACAGCGCGCTGACGCCCGGCAATTCCTTGCCTTCGAGCCACTCAAGAAAAGCGCCGCCGGCGGTTGAAACGTAGGTGAAGGAGCTTCCCGCTCCGGTATTGGCCAGCGCCGCCACGGTGTCGCCGCCGCCGGCAACGCTGATCAGGTCGCCCTTCATCGTCATCCGGGCCACGGCCCTGGCTACTTCATTGGTGCCGGCGTCGAAAGGAGGCGTCTCAAAAGCGCCGAACGGCCCGTTCCACACCAGGGTCCGGCACCGGCTCAGGCGCATGGTTACGGCGGCCGCCGTCCCCGGGCCGATATCCAGTATCCTGGCGTTTTTGGGAACGGCGGTTACGGATACGGTTTGATGCTCGACGCCGGCCGCGCCTTCCAGCGCCACCACGGCGTCTCTGGGCAACATGATCTCGGCGCCTGTCGCCTTTGCCGCCGTCATTATAGCATGGGCGGAATCCACCATATCATGTTCATAAAGAGAGTTGCCGACATCAATCCCCTCGGCATGAAGAAACGTATTGGCCATGGCGCCGCCGATGATCAGTAAATTTACCTTGGCCGCCAGATTGCCCAACACCTCCATCTTGGTGGAGACCTTGGCGCCGCCGACTATTGCCGCCAACGGCCTTTGCGGGTCGTCCAGGGCCTTGCCGAGAGCTTCCAGTTCCGCCTGCATCAGACGCCCGGCGGCGGCGGGCAGCAGATGGGCAATGGCCGAAGTTGAGGCATGGGCGCGGTGAGCGCAGGAAAAAGCATCGTTGACGTAGCAATCGGCGAGGGCGGCCAGTCCACCGGCGAACCCGGCGGCATTCCTTTCCTCTCCGGGATGAAAGCGCAGATTTTCGAGCAGGGCGACATGGCCCTCGGGCATGATCGACAAGGCCCATTCAACCTTCGCCCCGACGCAATCTTCGATAAAAGTCACCGGTCGCCCGACCACGCCGCTCAGGGCTTCGACGAGGGGACGCAAACTAAACCCCTCCGCCGCTACTCCCTTGGGGCGCCCGAAATGGGATATAACGATAACCGTCGCGCCTTTTGCGACCAGTTCTTTTACCGTCGGCGCCATACGCATAAGACGGGTGGAATCGGTAATCCTGCCGTTGCGCATGGGAACATTGAGGTCAGCCCGCACCAACACCCGTTTTCCGGAAAGGTCAAGGGTGTCGATAGTTTTAACTTTTTTCATTTACGACCCTTTTCTCGCGGATGAGCGCGCCGCCGGTAAGCCTATTGAGTTTTGCCCCATTTGTGCCATATTAATCAAGGATGATGATATTCGTTGAAACCGCCTTTTTTATTTGAACAGGTGTTCCCCATGGCTTTCGAACCTAATAACCAGTTTGAACTTCGAACCGCGCGGATGAGCGCCGCCCAGGCCATAGACGCCGGCGTGGACGTCGGCCTGCGCAAGTATCTGCTCGGCATCTACAACTACATGGCCTCCGGCCTGACGCTGACCGGCATAGTCGCCCTCTGGGTCGCATCGTCGGAAACGGCCATGCAGATGATCTTCGGCTCCGGCCTGTCCTTCGTCGTCATGTTGTCGCCGCTGGCCTTTATCATGGTCCTTTCCTTCGGCATCAACAAAATGAAGGCCTCGACCGCTCAAATGGTTTTCTGGGCGTTTTGCGCCGTCATGGGCCTGTCCATGGCATCCATCTTCATCCAGTTCACCGGCGCCAGCATCGCCAGGGTGTTCTTTATCACGGCAGGCGCCTTCGCCGGCATGAGCCTCTACGGCTACGCCACCAAGCGCGACCTGTCCGGTTTCGGCTCGTTCCTGTTCATGGGGCTGATCGGCATCATTATCGCCGGCGTGGTCAACATCTTCCTGCAAAGCTCGGCCATGCATTTTGTGATTTCGGTGGTCGGCGTGCTGGTGTTCGTCGGTCTGACCGCTTATGACACTCAAAAAATCAAGGCCATGTACAGCGAAGTCGACGACAGCGAAATGCAGGGCAAGAAGGCTATTATGGGCGCCCTGACCCTCTATCTGGACTTCATCAACCTGTTCATGATGCTGCTGCGGTTGTTCGGCGACCGCCGCTAGAATCCTAAAGAGAACGAAAGACGGCCCCTTGAGATAACTCCCAAGGGGCCGTTTTTCGTTTGATGGTTTATTTTAGTCGGAAAATGCTCTAACCAAGAGGTCTACCGCTTCCTATCATTGAGGAATATCGTGCCAAAATCCGATGAACAGCAAACCCTGGTTATTTTATTCGCCGACATAACCGGCAGCACCGGCCTGTACGAAAAATTCGGCGACGTCGCCACCCAGAAACTGGTCGCCGACTGCCTCGCCATCCTGATCGCCAAGACCGAGGAATGCGGCGGCTCCCTGATCCAGACCGTCGGCGACGAGGTGATGACCCGCTTCCCGAATGCCGACTCGGCGTTCAGAGCCGCCGTCGCCATGCAGCAGGCGCACATCAACGCCCCCGTCTCCATCCGTGTCGGCTTTCATTACGGATCGGTTATCCAGAAGGGAATCAACTATTTCGGCAATGCCGTGAACATCGCCGCCCGCATGGCGAATTGGGCGACCGCCGGCGAGATCATGACCACCGGCGATACGGTGGACCGACTGTCCCCGGCGTTCAAAAGCGGCGTTCGCCACCTGGACACCACCACCGTCAAGGGCAAGGACGAGATGATCGCCATTTTCGAGGTAATCTGGCGTGAGGACGACGAAGACAGCCAGACCATCATGGGCGGCGACACCACGGCGCCGCCGGCCGCCGGCGAGATTATCCTTGAACTCAGCCATGACGGCGCCAATTACCGCCTCGGCGCCGGCCGACCGACCGTAACCATCGGTCGCGACGAAGGAAATGACATGGTCGTCAACGACTCCCTCGCCTCAAGAAAACACGCCAAGATTCAATTCACTCGCGGCAAGTTTCTGCTCACCGACTACAGCTCCAACGGCACCTATGTGGAAATGACCGACAAGGTCTCCACCATGCTCAAGCGCGAAACCTCCGAAATCGTCGGCTCCGGCGTCATCAGCCTGGGACGCCCCCATCTGGAAGGCAGCGCCGGAATCATCCGTTTTCGCCGGCTGGACCAAATCTGAGTCCAACCCCGCATGAAACATAGAAAAGCCGCTAAAAAAGAGATAATCGGGTGGCGCGAATGGGTGGCGTTTCCCGACCTCGGCATAGCGCGGATCAAGGCCAAGATCGACACCGGAGCAAGAACGTCCGCGCTTCACGCCTTTCGCATACGCGAAGTTCGTGACCTCCCCGTTCCGCATGTGGAATTCTTCGTGCATTCATCCCAGCGCCGAAAATTTCCGGAAATAAAGTGCCGCGCGCCTCTTGTTGATGAACGGGTCATCACCAGTTCAAACGGTGAGCAGCAAAAAAGATATACGGTAAGCGTCAGGGTAGCTGTCGGCGATAAAAGCTGGCCGATAGAATTGACCCTCACCGACCGGGACGAAATGAATTTTCGTTTGCTTATAGGCCGCGAAGCGGTGCGCAAGCGGTTCGTCGTCGATCCGGCGGCATCCTACCGCTTCGGTAAATAAAGGCGCAGGTTATGAAAATCGCACTTCTATGCTGCAATGCGAATCTCTATTCGCACAAAAGGCTCATCGAGGCGGCCAGGCAGCGCCATCACAAGATTGACAGCATCAACCATCTTCGGTGTTACATCAACATCGCGTCGCATAACCCGACGATCCACTATAACGGAAAAAGCCTTGAAGGCTATGACGCCGTCATTCCCCGGATCGGCGCTTCGGCGACGTTCTTCGGCACCGCCGTTCTGCGGCAATTTGAAATGATGGGCGTTTATCCCGTCAATGAGTCGGTGGCGATCTCGCGGTCCCGCGACAAGTTGCGCAGCCTGCAACTTTTGGCGCGCAAGGGCGTCGGCCTGCCCGTTACCTTGTTCGCCCACCGAACAAGCAACGCCGAGGAAATCATCAATCTGGTCGGCGGCGCTCCCGTCGTCATCAAGCTGCTGGAGGGAACGCAGGGCATCGGCGTGGTGCTCGGTGAAACGCAAAAGGCGGCGGAGAGCATCATTCAGGCTTTCGGCGGCGTGAAGACCAACATTCTGGTCCAGGAGTTCATCAAGGAAGCCCATGGCGAAGACATTCGCTGCCTCGTGGTCGGCGGTAAAGTGGTCGCCGCCATGTTGCGCAAAGGCAAGGAAGGCGATTTCCGCTCCAATCTGCATCGCGGCGGATCGGCCGAAGCCGTCAAAATCACGCCTGCGGAGCGCAAAACCGCCGTGACGGCGGCAAAAGTAATGGGGTTGAACGTCTGCGGCGTTGACCTGCTCCGCTCCAGTCACGGGCCGGTGGTTATGGAGGTGAATTCGTCGCCGGGCCTTGAAGGCGTTGAAAAAGCGACCGGTATTGACGTCGCCGGCAAGATTATCGAATTCATCGAACGCTCCTTCAAGCCCAACCGGACGGGAACGCGCGGCAAGGGGTAGCCTTTGCTATAAATTACTAATATCGCGATTCAGCTTGAACTCGCTTGAGGTGACATAGGCCTCGGCTTCGCGGATGCGGCGCTCGATATCGCGGAATTTGTGCTTGAGGTTGCTCGCCGTGTGGACCGGCTCGGTGCGCATTTCCCGCCAAAAATCCTCCTGCTCGCGGCTGGCGTACAGCGTTGCCGGCTTGGCTTCGAGCATCATGCCGGCGGCAAAGTAGGCGATCGCCGTCGGCACGGTGAAAAACACCAGACTGATGACGGCGATGACGCGGACGGTTGAGGGGGAGATGTCGAAATAGTCGGCGATTCCGGCGCACACGCCCATCAAATGGCCGTTGGCGGGGTCACGATAAAGTCTGGTGGGGCTGGGATCACGATTATATTTACCGGCGTATGTCATATTTTTTCCCTCCAGTCGGGAGCCTCGGCATCGAGAATGCGTTCAAGATTTTTGATGCGGGTTTCCATCTTCACGGCGCTGTCCCACAGCCCGGTGAGCATTTTTTCTTCAGACGAAGACAGCGTCCTGACGGTGCGCCATTTGGTCATGTAGTGAGCGATGATCCAGACCGGCAGGACCACCGCCATGAAAATAACGATGACGGGAAAAAAGAACATTATCGACATGCTGACTCCTTACTCTATTTCCTGCCGCCTCCGGCGCCTGCCTTGAGGGCTTCGAGTTCTTTGTCGATGGCGGTCTCGACTTCCAGTTCGGCGATTTCGTCGGCCAGACTCTTTTCCTTGCCGAGATTGTAGGATTCCACTTTACCCTCCACTTCGTCAACGCGACGTTCCATCCGCTCGAACCGGGAAAAGGCGTCGTTAATGCGGCTGTCATGAACGCGCTTGCGGACCTTGAGTTGGGAAGTCGCCGCATCATGACGGGCCTGGATCGATTCCTGCTTGGCTTTGGCCTCGCGCAGCTTGGACTGAAGTTTGTTGATATCCTCCTCGTGACCAACCAGCAAGGCATCCAGCGCCGCCAGGTCGTCCTTGAGCAATCTTCCGGTTTCTTCCAGCTTGGCCTTTTCGCGCAGCGCCCCCTTGGCCAGATCTTCGCGGTCCTTGGCGAGGGCCAGTTCGGCTTTGCGTCGCCATTCGTCCCGGGCCTCGTTCAGGCGATCCAGGGTGCGCCGGGCTTCCTTCCGGTCGGCGATCAACTTCGCCGCCGAGGCGCGGGCCTCGAACAGGGTCTCGTTCATCTCCAGAATCATCAGGCGGATAATCTTCTCCGGGTCCTCGGCCCGGTCGAGAATCGCCGTCAGGTTGGAGTTGATGATATCGGAAAGGCGCGAAAAGATACCCATTGTCGGTCTCCGTTAATTAACTGTGTGGCTAATCCTGCCTTGATCTATCGCAGGAAACATGCCAATCGGCCCGGATTCGGGTAACACATTGAAACCACATTATTATTTCATGATTTAATCTTTTTGATAGAGTCGAACGCTTGGCGTAAATAACTAATAATTTGCATATTCTGATAAAATATGGTGAAATTCATCATGTCTTCTCCTCGTCAATTACCGCCGCTGATCGGCGAGTCCAAACCCTTCGCCGCCCTGATGGAGAGGGTGTCCGAGGCAGCGCCCCTTGACCGCCCGGTGCTGGTCATCGGCGAGCGCGGCTCGGGCAAGGAATTGATCGGCGCCCGTCTGCATTTTAGCTCCCGGCGCTGGGCCGGCCCCTTTGTCCAGGTCAACTGCGCCACCCTGCCCGAAACCCTGATCGAAACAGAGCTGTTCGGCCACGAAGCCGGCGCTTTCACCGGGGCCGGCAAACAGCGGATCGGCCGATTCGAGCTGGCCGACGGCGGCAGCCTGTTCCTTGATGAAATCGCCAACGCCACCCTGCCGGTCCAGGAGAAGGTGCTGCGGGTCATCGAATACGGCGCTTTCGAGCGGGTCGGCGGCAATCAGACGCTGAATGTCGATGTGCGCCTGATCGGCGTCACCAACGTCGATTTGCCGAGCGAAGCCGACGCCGGACGCTTCCGCCACGACCTGCTTGACCGCCTGGCCTTCGACGTGCTGACCGTGCCGCCGCTGAGGGCCAGACAGGGCGACATCCCCCTGCTGTCCCGCCACTTCGGACGCGCCATCGCCATGGAGCTGGAATGGGAAGGATTCCCCGGATTCAGCCGTCGGGCGGCGGACGCGCTGATGGATTACTGCTGGCCCGGCAACGTCCGCGAATTGCGCAACGTGGTCGAACGCGCCGTCTACCGCCATCCGGCCCCCGCCGAAGCCGTTGACGCCATCGTCTTTGATCCCTTTCAGTCGCCTTATCGGCCTGAGCCTCGGCAAACGGAAGCCGCGCCGAAAGCGCCGCCGTTGCCGGAGATTCCCGGCGAGCCGGTGAACTTTCGCGAAACGCTTGCCGCTATGGAAAAGCGGCTGCTCGAACAGGCCCTGGTCGCCGGCCGCCACAACCAGAAAGCCGCCGCCGACCGTCTGGGCCTCACCTACCACCAACTCCGCAACCGCCTGAAGAAGCATGCCCTGATATGACAAAACTCATTCCCCTGCCCGGCGTCCTGCTGGCCGGCGGCAAGTCCAGGCGCATGGGCGGCAAGGAAAAATGCCTGCTGCCTCTGGCCGGACGCCCCCTGCTCGATCATGTTATCGAGCGCCTTCGCCCCCAGGTAGCCACCCTGATCATTAATGCTCCCGGCGACCCGGCCCGTTTTGCTCGCTGGGGCCTGGAAGTGGTCCCCGACGCCATCGAAGGCTTCGCCGGCCCCCTGGCCGGAATACTTGCCGGCCTGGATTGGGCGTATGCCAATGCCCCGCAAGCTGCCTATATCGTCACCTCGCCCTGCGACGCTCCGTTCCTGCCCGGTGATTTGGTAAAGCGTCTGGCCCGGACACTAAAGAAAGAAGGAGCCGATATCGCCTGCGCCGTCTCGGCAAACCGCAACCATCCGACATTTGCCCTATGGCCGCTGAGTCTGAGGGAAGACCTGCGCCGCGCCGTGGTCGATGAGGGAGTGCGCCGCATTCAGGATTGGATGCTCCGCTGCAAGGTCGCGCCGGTTGATTACCCGTGCGATCCCATCGATCCCTTCACTAACATCAACAACCCGCAAGACCTTGCCGAGGCGGAGGAGATATTGAGCAATTTGGGATCATGCTGATCATGGTCGGCGCCTCCCTTGACATATCTTCGGCTTTGGCCGTATAGGGCATGCAACGGCGGAGTAGCTCAGCTGGTTAGAGCAGCGGAATCATAATCCGCGTGTCGGGGGTTCGAGTCCCTCCTCCGCTACCAATAAACGCCTTGTCAGTGATGTTTCGCCCAATCCCGCAGCGCGTCATTTATGCGGGTCTGCCAGCCGCTGCCGGTCGCCTTGAATTGCTCCAGAATTTCCGTGTCAAGCCGAAGCGTTACCTGCTCTTTTTTTCCGCCTCCGAGCGGCCTTCCACGGCTTCGCCTGAATTGCGCTAATTCCGCATCAGTCAGCGGCGGGTTGTCAGAGTCAGTAAGGGCGGCGGCGGTAATCTGCGCATCCTCAATTTTGGAGGGTCTAATTAGTTTCCTGTTCATAATGGTCAAACTCCCTCTGATTCGCTTTCCGCAAGCTGATTACCCGCCGGTCACTTTCACGGTCAACAAAAACCGCGCAATACACCCTTTCGCCGATTTCCCCCAAAGCAACCATGCGGGTTTCCCCATAGTCATGTCGTGTGTCTTGCCATATCAGCGCGGCATCCCAATCCATGAAAGCGGCTTCGGCCAGTGATACACCGTGCTTGCGCCGGTTTTCGGTATCTTTGGCAGCGTCAAAAACCACATTCATAGGATTAATGTAGTTACGTTTATTATTGAAGTCAATTAATATTCGTAGTTACGTTTATTGTTGCCGACGCACCACCCGCAAACCCGCCGACGCTGGCATAAGACTCGGAATCATAATCCGCGTGTCGGGGGTTCGAGTCCCTCCTCCGCTACCAATAAAATCAAGGGGCTGGAGAAAGAAACGAGTTAATCGACGGCGCGCCTGCCGGAGACGGCGGCGCTTTTTCATCCTTGATTTCCGGTTTCTTGTCGGCGGGCCAATAAAGAAGGCAAGGGTCTTTGCCCTCGGCGCATAGATTGCAGCACATATCCTTAACCCGAAAAAAACAATCAAACTTCGTACAAATTGTTTCCATCATTTTTTCCTCCTTGCCGCCCCTGCCTTGGAATTAAGTGTGAGCGAGCTTCGCTCCCCTGTCTGTGATTTTGATCACGAATAACGATGATTATTTAGAGCGGTTTGCGACCAGATTGGATCATCTGCGTTTCGATCCGGCGAGGCGGTCCGCCAGGCGCGACGCGAAAAGCGATGCAAA